>NZ_JJOV01000068.1:0-26059 GCF_000979385.1 Methanosarcina sp. 2.H.A.1B.4 | reverse complement strand
ACACTCATATTTTCACCTGCTGGACGCAGGGTTGAGCTCGCGTGACTTGTCCTCAATAGAGGAAGGGATGACCCGAGAAGCCAGTCAGTCTTTAGCTGAGTGGTAGTTCACATTTCCAGCTGTGAGATTCCCCTTCTAATCGTTTCTGAGGATTTTCTTAGTATCTCATACTGGCTTTCATCAAGTTTGAGTTCCAGGATTTCTTCTATCCCGTTTGCTCCCAGTTTTACGGGCACTCCGAAGTAAATTCCTTCCTGCCCATACTGCCCCTCAAGATATGCAGACGCCGGAATAATGCGTTTTGAATCTTTAAGCACGGCTTCTGCCATGCGCACAATGGCTGCAGACGGGGCATAAAATGCACTTCCCTGTTTGAGAAGTCCTACGATTTCGGCTCCTCCATTCACTGTCCTTTCTACAAGCCTGGCAATTGTCTCCTCCGGAAGCAGTTCCGGAAGTGAAACTCCTGAGACTGTGGTATACTGGGGGAGGGGAACCATAAGGTCTCCGTGGCCTCCTATAACCATTGCCTCAACATCCTTTTTCGAACACTTCAGTTCTTCTGCTATAAAGCTTGCAAAACGACCTGCATCAAGAACTCCACTCATCCCGAATACCTTTTTTGGCTCAAAGCCCGTTGCTTTCATAGATACATATGTTATAATGTCAAGTGGGTTTGTGACATTTATAACAATGGAGTTCGGAGAATACTCTGCAATATTTCGGGATACCTCTCCTATTATTTTTGAATTGGTTTTAATAAGGTCTTCCCTGCTCATTCCGGGCTTTCTGGCAATCCCGGCTGTAATGATCACCAGGTCAGAGTCTGCAATGTCTGCATAATCGTTAGTACCTGTTACCTGTGTATCATAATCATTTATTGCCCCTGCCTGCATTAGGTCAAGAGCTTTTCCCTGTGGTAGTCCTTCCACAATATCTGTCATGACAATTTCGCCCAGTTCCAGTTCGGCTAGCCGCTGGACTGTGGTCGCACCTACATTTCCTGCACCAATTACGGAAATTTTAGCCATTACTTGCACACCCGTATAAAATATTCATTTGCAGGAAGCTTTCTTGATTCCTGCCTGTAAAAATCGATCATGAATTTCTAATTGGTTTGGTGGTAACTATATCTTAGTATTTATTTTTTTGGCTTTCTAGAAGTCCTGAACTTGTATTTTTCCCCAATCTTATTAAGTCGGACTCTATAAACCCTCTTTATGTTTTGCCCCCGCAAGAAATAAAGAGTACGTTATATTATCACTAGCTAAGTATATTAACCTTGTCGGTGTGAATCCGGAACGATTCCGTACGGCAAGGTCGACTCTTAAATACATGTCCGAACGAATTGACCCAGATTAATGTCTGTTTAGAGAACAGTGTCTATGTTCTGACCATTTAATGTAGGGTTTATATTTATTGAAAGCCACTGTCTGCGTTCTATATCACTTTCAGTCCTCATGCAGTATTTTTATTAAAGATCACCTACAATGGTTCAGGGGAAAAATGCTAAAGAACACATATATTCACATTCCGGGCGTAGGAAAAGCTCTTGAGCAGAAGATCTGGGCTTCAGGAATAAATACCTGGGAAGAGTTCCTGGAAATGGAAGATAGAATCTCAATTCCTTTATCAAGGAAAACCAGAATATGTGACGAAATAAAGATTTCTTCTAAACATCTGGCTGCAAGAGATTGCTTCTTTTTTTCACAGCGTCTCCCTTCTGCAGAACACTGGAGGACTTATTCTCTGTTTTCTGACTCTGTCGCTTTCTTTGACATCGAAACCACAGGGCTTTCCCCCAGCAGGGACAGGATTACCGTTGTTGGAATCTATGATGGGAATGAGTCCAAAATGTATGTGAGGGGAATCAATCTTGATGACATAGTGGAGGAATTTTCAAAATACAAGCTCCTCGTGTCCTTTAACGGAGCCCGCTTTGATATTCCTTTCATAAAATCCGAATTTCCCGAAATCGAATTCAAGCAGCTCCACATCGACCTGATGTATCCGCTCAGGCGTATAGGGTATGGCGGAGGTCTCAAAAATATTGAAAAGCTGCTCGGGATCTGCAGAAGTGAGGATACGGACGGTATGGATGGATTTGATGCGGTCCGGCTCTGGAGGAAGTATGAGAAGGGCGATAAGGAAGCTCTGGACCTGCTTCTTAAATATAATCAGGAGGATATAGTAAATCTGAAAACTATTATTGAACTTACTTACCCGAAAATGGTTGAAAAAGCTTTGAAGACGTGAAACAGTGCAGTTTTCCTATCAGGGTGTCGCCAAAAAGTAGAAATGTTAGCAATATGTATATATTGTCAGTTAATAACTTATGCACTTCCTATTGCTGTTCTGGATTTTGGCCTTACTGATTCACTGCTAACTTTTATGGCAAAATCTTGTATGTAAATCTTGTATGTAATTGAACAGGCTCGCTGTGGTATTGAACGTTATCTATATGCTCTGAAATAAAGGGGAATTTAATGGCAGTAACACTGAAGTTCGGGGATAAAGTCACTGTGGCGGATGTAAGAAAACTCCACGATATGGAAGATGTGGTATTTGATAGGGAATGGTTTGAAAGGGTAGATGAAAGAAATAAAGACATGTACTATATGTTCAGGGATCTTGCCAAAAATGATGCAGATCTTGAGAACATTAAAATCCACCACCTCAGATATGACATTACAAGAATCCCTCCAGGAATGCTTGGGTCAGAATACATTAAAACCGTAGGTCACTACCATCCGCAGGTTCCTGGAACAAATGTTTCCTATCCTGAGATTTACCAGGTGCTTGAAGGTTCTGCTACTTATCTACTGCAGAAAGTGGAACCTGGAGAAGAGGATATTGTTCTGGATGTGGCAGTAATCAAAGCAGAAAAAGGAGATATGGTGCTTGTCCCACCCGGGTACGGGCATGTTACAATAAACGCTTCAGAAAAGACTCTTGAGATGGCAAACTGGGTTTGTCGGGATTTCTCTTCGGTCTATGAGCCTGTAAAAAGACTTTCCGGAGCTGCCTATTTCCTTCTTAAAGATGGCTTTGCCAAAAATCCCCTTTACAGGGATATCCCATCCATTCGTTATCTCAAACCACTAAGCTTTGATGAACTCAGGCTTGATTCCGGAGAAAATATGTATGATCTTTTGCATAGAGCTGACAAACTAAGATTCTTAACGGCTCCGCAGGACTTTATGGGTTTCTTAGCGGGAGTGTTGTGAAAAGGATTCCGAGTTTCTCATGATATACACGAGCTCACGTTCTAATACATTTTTCCTGAAGACTCCTCTGAGAAACCTTAATTTTTATCTTTTTTTATTATAGCCTTTAAGGCCGGGAACTTACAGACAGATGGTTGATACCAATCGGGAGGATGTTTTTCCTTCATATTAATACACAACTTATAATAGGTATAAATACTTTCAATTACAGGAGGGTTGAAATGCAAAAAAATGGATACCGTATTCAGTTTACATCATCCCGAATCAGAGATCTCATGTACAGGACTACATTTGATCCGAAGAAAATGGATGGAGACGTCATACTTAATCTCTCGCTTATCGATAAAAAAGATCTGGACGATGTGCTCGGGATCTTCAAGATGGTTATCTCAAGCGGACTTTCCGTGACCCCTTACGTAAAAGTAATTTCCGAAGGGGAATCAATCGGAAACCTGACCATTGAAAACGGAAAGGTAGGGATCGGGACTGTTTGCAGTATAACTATCGACGGCGTACTGCTAAAAGCAGGAATTCCTGTAAATCCGAAGCTTGGCGGGGTTGTCCAGATCCGAAACGGAATTCCTGTACGTTTTACCGATGTGCTGACATATGTAAGTACAACTGTAGATCCTCTGGAAGTCCTGATGTCTCAGGGAATCACTTCCGTATCTGAAATGCTCAGGACAGGTTCAGGCAAGGTTCTCGCAAACCTGAGGGAAGCTCCCATGGTTGCAAGAGATGTGATTGAAAGTAGCCTTTCTGACCTTCTGGATGCAGGCTTCAGCGGAATTCTGGAAGTAGGAGAACCAAACACAAGAGTTCTCGATGTCCCTATTGAGAGAGACCACCTCGGAATAGTTGTCATTGGAGGAACAAATCCGATGGCTGTTGTACAGGAGTATGGAATTCCTATAGACACAAGTGCAATGTCAAGGTTAATTTCTTTCAAGGAAATGAGCCGGATTGAAGATCTGGTCTGAAACCTGCTTATTACCTCTATTCCAGAAATTCCTGTCCTTCATTCACTGAGCCCTGAATTTGCTTTTCGTGGTATCCGGCTTTCCGGAACGATTTCCGGAGGGCAGCCTCCATTATCTTGAATTTGCTTTCCGTCGAAGCTGTTCTCCTATGAAAAGGTCCAGTTTTCGGGCAAACTCTTCTTTTACGTTCTCAGGAATAGTTGCCCCTGCGGCAATATCGTGTCCGCCGCCTGCCCCGCCAACTTCTGCCGATACAGTTGACATTGCTTCAGATAAGTTTACTCCTCTGCGGATCAGGTCCTGCGTCCCTCTTGCTGAGACCTTAACTCCTCCCTCTGTTTTTGCAAAGGCAATAATTGGAAGATTCCTGTTTTCAACTATTGTGGAACTCATGCCTGCAATTATTCCTACAATGGTTTCCTTTATCTGCGAACCTGCATCAAAGTACTGGATGTTATTGAGCTGAGTAATACCATTTTCTTTTACGTACAGAAGCCCATTAACGAGGTTTTGCCTGTGTTCAGCAAGCAGTTTTTTGGCATCTTCGTAGGCGTTTTCCCTGTCCCCCATGCAGACTGCAAGCCCGATGTCAGCATGGTCGTACCGGGCAGTAGCATTGAGAAGAGTGGAAAACTCTGATGCATCTCTCATTTCCGTACCTTCCTTTTCATTGAGAAGGACGTACACCTCGCCTATCAGGCGCTCGATCCTGTATGACGGTATTCCTGATTTAAGGCAATACTGGATAAGCCCTGAGACAATTTTCTGTTTTTCCGAAACCTCAAGTTCTATCCAGCGCCTCCAGCGCTCGTCCTGGCTGTGGCGAATATTCAGGGAATGAAGAAATTCGATGCAAGCTTCTTCATCTCCGGTAAGTCCGGGAAGGTAAGGATCGGAAGAGTACTGCAGAAGTTTGTAGATTGGGCGGGTCTGCTTTCCGAACAGGGTCAGGTCTTTTTTGAACTCAAGGTGCCCGCCTCTCACTCCTTCTTCCAGAATTTCCCTGTTAATCCCTACAAGTTGCCCCATTTTCAGGTGCTGCATATCCCCTACAGCCCCTACTATGGCAAGTGAGGAAAGGTCTCTGTTTTTTCCGAGGGCTGAAGCCAGAAGGTAAGTGGTTCCCGAACCGCTCAGTTCGTAAGAACCGTTCGCCCCAAAAAGGTGTGGGTTGAGGTGAAAATCCAGAGTGCCCTGAGGCTGGTGATGGTCTGAGACAATAGCATTGATCCCGCGGGATTTTATATGTTCGCACATCCCGCTTCCGAGATCCGTAAAAACTATTAACTCATGGCTTTCGTCTGCGAGAGTGTCAAGGGCTTTTTCATCGAGTTGCTTTACAAAACGTGCTGTATATTCGATATTTCCCCGTTCAAGAGCTGTGCAGATAATCCCTGCAGAAGTCAGTCCGTCTGCATCTATATGAGATACTACGTGCACTGACCTGTGTTTTCTTATCTCTTCGGCACACCTGCCTGCTTCTTTTCTAAATGCTTCCATAATTTCAGTCATTACTTTCTCCGAGATTCTCTGCTAGCCTCAGTTTAACTTTCTTTTTCCCAGCGATTTTTTCTTCCCCATTCTTTAGGGTTTATCATGTAATCTTTTCCATCCCTTTTCATTTCCGGAAAATTTCGGATTTCCTGTACTGTTAGTTTAAGATTTTTTGCATGATAACTCTTCTCCAGCTCTTCCCACGGGACCATATATGCTTCCCTGTCATGACCTGTCCCGAGGCGAAGCTCTACTGCAAGGAATCCCCTCCTTCCTGATCTATTCAGGTAGTCTGAAATCCTGTCTATTTGATGGATGCCTTTTTTGTCTACAGTAAAATGCTGGGTGAAGTAAAGTGCGTTTGCTCCTTTCTCCACAGAGATACTTTTACATTCGATCCCCAGGTACAGGTCAGGGTCAAGGGAATCTACAAGCACGTCAAGGAACTGAGAAGTAAACCTGTGCTGCTTAAGCCGGTAGGAGATGGCTCTTATGCCTTTTTCTTCAATGTATGCGTTAAATGAGTTTACAAGCACATGTTCGAACTCGGTCATAAAATCCATCTCCTGTTTTTCTCTATTTTACTTAAGCTTTTTATTTAAAACATAAGGGCAATGCCCGGGTTTATTTTTCTATTTTTTTCGGATAGCAAAGATGATACAGACGGGAAACAGATAATGAATTCCAGTAGCTATAGTGCATGCAGACAACAGATAATGAATTCCAGTAGCTATAGTGCGTGCGGACAACAGATAATGAATGCTGGTGGCACAGGTAATGCATACCGACGACAGATAATATGGGTTTCAGAGCAGGTTTCTGGTAAGAGTAAAGATGTTATCGGTCAGGTACTGATAAAAGTAATGCATATCAGGCTCAATAATATTCCTACGTCAATAATATTCTTGTATCACTGGTAGTTGCTAAAATGTACTGATGTATGAAATAAGGTTCCTGTATGAGAAAATATCTAATTACATCTAATTTGTTATTTCTAAAAGAAATTTTTATCCTGAAGGATAGTTTTCTTTAAAAGCTTGCTGGTGGCTGGAACTCTTAAATTAATTAATTTCCGAGAGACACATTTTCCGATATATTTTTCCTGTATCAGCTCTGGAACTTATAGGATTTGCTTCAGGACATATCTCTAAATATTTTAAAAAAAGTTTAAGCAGGGAATTCTGCCGGAGAATGGACGCCGATCAGGATTTTGATCGGCTTATTTAGAACTTTATTTTAATTCGATATGATAAAGGTTACAAACTCAGGGCTGAGCCTTGTTTCCCTTACAAGTCTTTCTATAGTGTCTTCATCGGAGTTTCCTTCTTCTTTCAGTTCCTTTATACGGTCAAATACATGTTGGGAAACTTCGGAATATTCGTTGATGTCTTTTCTGTGGCCCCACACATCGCCCTCAAGCAAAGCAATGTTCTGCATCGATAGATACATCTGTGCAGAACTGGAAATCGTTCTCTTGTATGAGCTCGGGATGTGGATCGCTTTTACTTCTGGACACTTCAGAATGAGTTTAAAAATGTCCTTGTTGGATGGTCTGAATGCAAGATGGACAATTTCCTCATTGAGTTTTAAAGTGTCAATTTCTTCTTTTGAGCTTACAACTCTAATTTTCATTTTTATCACCGCTCTTTCCAGGTTTTTTAGGGTTTAATTTAGGGTTTAATTTAGGGTTTAATTTAGGGTTTAATTAAGGGTTTAATTAGGGTTTAATTAAGGGTTTAATTAGGGTTTAATTTAGGGTTTAATTTAGGGTTTAATTTAGGGTTTAATTTAATGTTTCTCAGGTTTTTTAGGGTTTCTTAGGTTCTATTTAAGGTTTCTTTGGTTTAATTTCGGGTTTGTTTTTGTCGTTAAAATTCAAAACCTGAGTGGGGCTTTCGGATCTGATATATTACGTTTTTTATTATGTTAATGTCTCATAATATTTATTTTTTTATGAATGTTTTTTTTACTTTTATTTTAATCAAAAATTTATTCCTGAAGCCAAATCTCTTAATTGCCTTATTTTTGCTTTTTATAATTTTTTTTCGTTTTCAGGTTTTAAATTTCATATATTACGGATTTACCTTAAAATGTGGCCCGTATTTTTTTCCTGAAGCTTGAAGAGTATTTTTCGGAAAACCAAAAGTTGACATTTTTCTTTTTTTCATATAAATTGTAAATATTTTATACAATTTGTGAAGACGGGTATACGATATTGTACCATACTATTTAACATTTCTCTGTAAATCTCCCTGTGAAATCTGTAGATTCGAATGCGATGGACAGGGATTTCAGTTAACTAGTTATTTTTTATAGGCTGTTTTTCCTCATTTTGTAGGTACTAAGGACAGAATATTCCCCTCCCCAATCTTTTTTATATTTTTTATGTGCCATATAATCCCCCTCATTTTTTAAAATTGATGGCTCAACTGAATTTTTTTCATAACAATGTCTTTCGTCTCTGGTCAGTTAATTTTACTAACGCAGAAATTTTGACTTGCGCTTCAATATTATTATTCAGTTGACTTACTTTATTTACACAGTACTATTTATATTTTTACATTAATTATATTTGATAGACCTTATATCTTTAAAATATAAGTGGTTATTATAAGGGAAAAGTTATAATAGCCAATTTTATCAGTTTCTCTTTATTGCCTTGCTTGTTGAGGTTTTAGCCCGTTTTTCCTCTTTACTTTTTAGATCCAAATCGAAACCTCCTATACTCTATAACTAAAAAACCACAGTACTATTTTTATATTACTAAATTTTATTAAAACGTTTTTACAAATTAATATTTATATATTTTTCTTTACTCTTCTCTTTTAAACCCAAAATCTGAAATAAATTGTCAGGAGCAAGCTGATAAACAATCTCCATTTTTATAAAAAATCGTTTATATATACATGGGGTATAAAGGGAGTTGAAAAAATAGTTAGTGGGAAAGCCAGGCACTTGAAACATAATGTGGGGAGAAAACGGTAAGTGCTTAAGATGGCGTTTCCGGATGTATACTGATAGATGCTAGAAAAGCAAATATGATACCAAAAAGTCCCTGCAAGGACAACTGTTAACAGGAATATTACGGGTTCCAGTAACTCTGGATAGGTTCCGGAACCCGATAGGTTGTGTAAAGTATCGGGTTGGAAAACTCAGTTTAAGGTATGTAGTGGAAGAGGGCCATCTTTTTAGCCCCTCAGAGTTTTTGACATATAAGCTCCGTCAAGAGTATACCCGAGTTTTCGGTAGTATTCCCTGGCACCTATTCCACTGATTATTGCAAGTTTCCTGTAGCCGGATTCATATGCCGTTTTTTCAGCGTGCTCAATAAGTTCTTTTCCATAGCCCCGGTGCTGCCATTCCTTTTGTTTTGCCCCTTTTCCTACAGGTACCATGGAGCCGTAAACGTGCAGTTCTCTTATAAGGGCAGAGTCCTGCAGTTCCTGACGGTGGGGAGTCGCCGGGAAACGCAAACGCGTAAAACCTATCAGGATATCTGCCGAAAGGTCTTCAAAAGCAATGAAATGTTCTTTACCGTTACAGGCTTCGTAAGTTTCCATCGTAAGCTCGATGTCTTTCTCGTTTAGCCCTCTCCCTTTCAGGCTATTGTGCCCCACTTCCCTGCAGCGTATACAGTGGCATTTACCTCCCTTTTCCCGAAGTTTTTCCTCTGCAAGTTGCCTGAGGTTACTCTTTCTGACGCCTGCAAAGATTTGATTGGCGGGAATGTCACGCTGGATGCGCTGGAGTCTTACCCATTTAGGCAGGACAGCTTTTATGTCTGCAACAAGCTCTGCAGCCTCTTCGTCTGAAAGTGCCTGATATTCTCCGGCTTCCCACATCCTGTGCAGAGGGGTGCCTTCAGTCACAAGGGTTGGATAAATTTTGAGGTAATCCGGCATGAAACGCGGATCTTCAAAGAGCTTTTTAAACCCTCTCAGGTCGAGTTGTGAATCTGATCCCGGGAGGTGGGGCATCATGTGGAAGCCTACCTTAAATGCGCTGTCTCTTAATACCCGGTTAGCCCTGACAATTTCTGCAACACCATGTCCTCTCTGCATTCTGGTTAAGACAAAGTCATAAACACTCTGGACTCCAAGCTCGACTTTTGTTCCTCCAAGCCTGAGGAACTCGTCCACATGTTCTTCTCTTGCCCAGTCGGGACGTGTCTCAAATGTTATTCCCACGTTACGGATGTCCGCTATTTCGTTAGCTTTCTGAACCTCTTCAAGCGGAATGTAAGGGACTGATTTTCCGATCTTCCAGACATTTTCCCTCCATTCAGTACCTGTGAGATCGTTCATTGCTTCAAGGCAACGTTTGCTAAACCATTCCTGATAGTCGAGGCTGCGTGCTGAAAATGTGCCTCCCATAACTATCAGCTCTACCTTCTCCACATCATGGCCGATCTCCCTTAGCTGAGATAGTCTGGATTGAACCTGGGCGTAAGGGTCGAACTCGTGTTGAATAGCTCTCATTGCTGCAGGTTCTTTTCCCATGTAGCTCTGAGGGGATTTAAATGCTGATTTTGGGCCTCCCGGGCAGGGTAGACAAACCCCATGAGGGCATGGGGCGGGAGAGGTCATTACAGCAATTACTGCAACTCCGGAAATTGTCCTTACGGGTTTTCGCCTGAGGAACTCCTTTATTAGGGCTCGCTCTTCAGGTGTACCCTGCATAATTATATCTCCATTTCTGGGCAGGCTGGCAAGATGATGTAGCTTACTCACATCTTTTTTTTCTTTGTTCAACTGGACTTCGTCTTTTATTTCACCGGCAAGTACCTTTTCAAGTACACTTCTGCAGGCCCTGTTATAATCAGCTTCCTTCATTTCATATTCCGTCTTTCCGGCATTTATTCCCGGCTATTTCTTTCGGCAGCAGTTTTAGATAAAGGTGTTTTGAGACCGATTTCTAAGTAATGGAATTCCCTTATGTAGGATTCTTTAAATTTTCGTTGGTCTGAATTCTCAATAAACTTGCTTTATGTGACTGCTCCCCTCATTAAAATGAGGGTCATCTATCGGTTTTACGAACAGACTGCAATCCCAGTCTGAGAATATTGATAGAAGCATTAAGATCACGGTCAATAGACAGACCACAGAAAGGACACTTATGAGTTCTTTCTGACAGATCTTTTTCTACCAACATACCACAATTAGAACACAACTTTGAAGTATTCTTAGGATCAACAAGTATTACTTTTCTACCAGCGTTCTCAGCTTTGTAGGAAGTATAAGTTACAAGTTTACCCCAGGCTGCATCAAGGATATGCTTTGCCAGATTGTGATTTGTTGACATGTTCTTAATGTTAAGATCTTCAAAACAGATTGTACCGTAATTATCAACGAGATTTTTGCTGAGTTTTTGAACGAAATCTTCTCTTTTGTTAGAAATGCGTTCATGTACTCTACATAACGATTTATTCAATTTAGCTCTTTCAGGAGTTCCTTTTTCAGTTTTGGAAAAACTTCTCTGAACTTTAGCCAGAGCTTTTTCTTCTTGAATGTAGAATCTAGGATTTGGAATGTAAGTTCCATTTGATAAAGTTGCAAAAGAGAGGATTCCAACATCAATACCTACTGACTTATCAGAATATTCAAGTGGTTGATAAGTTTCAATATCAGTGAGGATTGATACGAACCATTTTCCGGTTGAAGTTCTCCTGATAATTAAGCGTTTAATATTACCATCAAGTGGTCTATGCATTTTGATTTTTATGTCTCCGATTTTGGAGAGGGTTAACATATTACCATTTAAGGAGAATCCAGATTGTAGGTAAGTAATACTGTCATACCAGCCTTTACCTTTAAATCGTGGATATCCTGCTTTCTCTCCTGCTTTAACTCTACGGAAAAAAGCTTGAAAGGCAAGATCTACACGCATAGTTACATCTTGAAGAGTATGAGAATGAACATTTTTAAGTTCTGGTTTATCTTTCTTCCAGATAGGGATCATTTTCTTAGAATCGTAATAACTGATTTTTTTTTGTTCAGATTCCCATGCAGTTTTTCTTAATGCCAAAGTTTCATTATATACCCATCTACACAGTTCCAAAGTAGAATTCAGCTTTGTAACTTGTGATTTTGTTGGATAGATTCTATAACGAGTTACTTTAGGCATAATGCGGTATTAGGCAATTTTACCTAAATAAATGTTACTATGTCGAAGTTGACGGGTTGTATCCCACCATTGAAATGGCGGGGATTAGTCCTTATTGCTCCTAAATATTGAAACCTGCTGCTGTACCTCTCTAAAAAAAGATAATTTTCGATCTTTATCTTTTATACTAAAGATCGTTTGTTTGAATTTTCATTTTTTATTGTATAGCACACTCAATTTTTGCTGTTATATTATATTATATCTATAGACACAACGTCGAGTATAGTATATGCATAATGAAGACTGAAACATCTCGCAGGCATGTCTGTATCGTGTGCTTGATTATTTTCTCCAGATCTTTTTATTTACTTCTGTAACCATCCACAGGTCCAGTTTGATCAGCAGATGTCGTATCCGATGATAAAAGTCCCCTGCCCTACCTGTGGCTTGAGACCCATTACAGATCTGATGTACTCGTCTGAAGGGGTGGATGGGGACGCGAGCACGGTATTAGCCACGTTGCTCACACATTCTACTTCTTTACAACTCTGGGGAGGGAGTACAACAGTCATCGGTTCTTTTTTTGTGCTATGCGGCTTTGGTACTGCATTTCTGTAAATTACAAAATTTCCCATCACCATCATATCCTTGCACTTTTTACACTCCTCAAGTTTTTCGGGGTCATAGACATCTTCACCTACTTTCTCCCCATACTGCATTAGAATTACATTTGGTCCTTCAGGCCAGACGTAGTCCATGTTGGTTGTAAAGGCAATGATTACCTGGCGTTTGAAAACCTCTTTGATCCCCTGGTTATCTCCGACTCCCATGCCCATCAAGACCGCCCCTTCGGCTTTTTTCTCGAGCTCAAATATTTTCTCTTTATCTTCTTCATTCAAAATGTACGTATCTTCCACGCCTTTGATGGCTTTAATCCTGCAGAGGACATTCTGGATAATATCTTGACATTCCAAAGCTGATACCCCATGTTGTTTTTAATCCTATGTTGCATTGTTCAGGTATAAAATATGATCTTATATAGGTTATCTGTATAATGTCAGGTGCCTTATTTTCAGGGCATCCTTTCTTCAGATTCTTTTCGACTCTTTTCTTTTATATATTTTTCTTATATTATATTTCCTCTCTTATATCGTCAATTTCTAATATTCTGTATGATTATACTATACACCGAGTAAAATAGACATTTTTTTACTTTTATTATTATAAAACTAATGAAAGTCCGTGCGAAAAATAACTGAATTGTTTCAAAAGTTTATTTTTACTTTTACCCCCAATCCTCGAAGTTTGCCAGCTTTACCGGACTAATTTCTAAACTGCCACTTTTCCTGCTGTCCGTGTGTTCAGTATCTAGAGTACATGTAATAGACAGCCTATTATGGAGTATTCAAACACAGTCTCTTTTTAGAAGATGCCTGCTCACGTATAATCTGGGATGTATTAGACTGTCATACTAATAATGCCCTGCTTCGGTTCTGCAGTTGAGAAAAGGATGGCATGTGCGAAGTGCCGATATTTTTACCTGATTTAATAGGTTTTCAAAATGGATCAACATTGAATAAATGGTGTTTTTACATAATCGTTTTTTAAAATTAGTATTGTTTCAAATTATTTAGTTACTCCTCTTTAAACACATTACCTTTTTTCCATAGTGTTTTATAAGTATTTCTACTTCATCTTCTCTGTTAACCTCTGACGAATATTCTGCCCGGGTTCTTTCGACATTTACCGTCATTTGTATCGTTGTTTTGCGCTTTTCTTCTTTAATTCCCCTGAAATAGACCACAAAAGATTTAATAATGCAATTATTTTATAGAACACTTGTAATCCAATTTAGAGGGATAAGGAGGGAATGAAATCCTCTTCGGCAATCGACGAAATGGATGAGTCTGATTTGGTGAAGAATGGTGAAACCCTTTAAGTGTTTGATCCCGACACTTCTTCTTACATACGATATATCTTAACAAACATGGAGGAAACAATAATATGAAGAGATTTGCAGCAGTATCACTGGCTGTTCTCATGCTTCTCACTGTATTTGCATCCGCCGCAAGTGCAGCAGACGTAATTGAGATCCGTGGCCCAGTGTACAACGGCTCTGATATCAACGACATTATTGATACATATGGCGCTGGTAACACCCTTACAATCGATGCAACTAAGTTTGCAGCATTTTACTATGACATTGACGATAATGTGACAACCGAAACCCTTTCCATTGTTAAAAAACCTGACACTAAAGACAATGTCATTGGAGAAGGCGGAATTGTCTACTCAACAACCATTCAGAATGTTGCTTACGAATATGAAAATGCAGCCGCTGGCTGGAGCAACTACAGCCTGATCGGTTTCTTCGCAGAGAAGTACATCCCGATCAACCCTGACAAAGCTGACAAGCTCGCAAAGCTCGTCCTTGACAGCGATGACAAGTACACCATCAGAACCGGCGAACTCCTCGACCTCGGCGAAGGCTATGCTATCGAAGCCAAGCAGGTCGATGTTGACGGTGAGAAAGTCTGGCTCGAATTCACCAAGGACGGAGAATTTGTAGATGACGAAATCATCTCAGTCGGTACCGGTGACAACACCTGGGAAGTCGAACTTGATGACGTGCAGGACGAAGACGATGTCGTTGTTCTCAGAGTCCATGTCAACCAGGTCTTCCAGGGCGCAGTAGACAGCATTGCCCAGATCGAAGGTCTCTGGCTCATTGACTATGCAAACGCAATGACAATCGAGTCTGACGACGAATTCGGCGAACTCAATGATGTTTCAATCAACGGTAAAACCCTTACCATCACCAACGAAGACACCTTCACCCTTACCAGGGATGACGCAGATGAAATCGCTGAGGGCATGTTCTTCAAGACCGCTGACACCAGCTCCAATGTGCTCAGGTTCTACGTCATGAAGGAAATCACAGAGCCCGGCACCTATGAACTCAGAGGACAGGTCGCCTCCGGCGCAGGTGACTTCACCTGGGATGCAACCAAATTCGCTGGCTTCTACTATGACATCAACGACGATGTCTCCACAGAATCCCTCAAAGTTTCCGGTATTAAAGGAAACGTTATTCCTGAAGGCGGCCTCGTTTATTCAACCACCATCAAGAATGTTGATTACGAGTACTCCAACGCAAAGGCAAACTGGGGACAGTACCCTGTTATCGGCTTCTTTGCAGAAGAATACATCCCACTCAACGCTGACAAAGCTGACAAGCTTGCAAAGCTCATCCTTGACAGCGATGACAAGTACACCATCAGAACCGGCGAACTCCTTGACCTCGGCGAAGGCTATGCTATCGAAGCCAAGCAGGTCGATGTTGACGGTGAGAAAGTCTGGCTCGAATTCACCAAAGACGGAGAATTCATAGATGACGAAATCATCTCAGTCGGTACCGGTGACAACACCTGGGAAGTCGAACTTGATGACATCCAGGACGAAGACGATGTCGTTGTCCTCAGAGTGCACGTCAACCAGGTCTTCCAGGGCGCAGTCGACAGCATTGCCCAGATCGAAGGTCTCTGGCTCATTGACTACGCAAACGCAATGACCATCGAGTCTGACGACGAATTTGGTAACCTCGACGATGTTTCCATCAACGGTCCAACCCTCACAATCAGCAATGAAGACACCTTCACTCTGACCAGGGACTCCGAAGAGGAAATTGGTCAGGGCATGTACTTCAAGATCGCTGACACCTCTGCTAACGACCTCAGGTACTACCCATACGTTGAGAAGACCATTGGCGACGAAGGTCCGGAAGTAGATGAAACTCCATCTGAGACCGAGCCTGCAGACGACAATGTGACTGAAGTAGTCACTGAACCCGTAGAGGGCGAAACTGAACCCGTAGAGGGCGAAACTGAACCCGTAGAGGGCGAAACAACCGAAGAAGAACCAGCAGACACTCCTGGATTCGGAGTTGTTCTTGGTCTTGTCGGACTCCTTGCAGTTGTTTACCTCGTCAGGAGAAACAACTAAATTTTCTGAGTGAAGGGTTTTCTTAATCCTTCTCTCTTTCAATTCTTTTTTGAGTCTACTTTTTGCAGATAACTTTTTATTTGCAGATTTCTTAGTTCTGAAGATTTTTTTAATTCTGAAATCCTGATTCTTTAAACCCCTGGTTTTTCTGTTCTTGATTTGATATGTGCCGTTGCCTGCGAGATTTCCTTTTCCGGAAATGCCATAAAATTCACAATCTAATTAGGACAGAGGACATCGGTGAACTCTGGTTTTGCTCCTCGTTTTTCCATTAATCTATTATATATTATGGCTAATATATACTATCACCTGGATATATATGGGGTGCCGGATTTCCACAAAGCCAAAAAAAGTATAGCTTTAATATTTGTATTTGCGGTTTTGATTATCGCGTTTTCAGGCTTCGTGGAAGATAATACTCTGTAATCCAATTTAGAGGGATAAAAGGGGAATGAAATCCTCTTCGGGAATAGACTAAATGGACAAGTCTGATCTGGTGAAGAATGGTGAAACCCTTTAAGTGGTCGATCCTGACACTTCTTCTTACATACGATATATCTTAACAAACACGTGGGGGAAACAATAAAATGAAGAGATTTGTGGCAGTATCACTGGCTGCTCTCATGCTTCTTACTGTATTTGCATCCGCCGCAAGTGCACAGGATGTAATTGAGGTCCGCAGTTCCGTGTTCAACGGCTCTGATATCGACGATATTATTGATACATATGGCAACGGTACCATCCTTCCAATCGATGCTTCTCTATTTCCAATATTCTACTATGACATTGATGACAATGTATCAACCGAGATTGTTTTCATTGTCGATGTTCCGGGCACTGAAAACAACGTTATTGGAGAGGGTGGCCTTGTTTACGTAACCACGATTCAGCCGATTGGATACGAATACGATAACCCGGCTGCTGGCTGGAGCAACTATAGCATGATCGGTTTCGGCGCACGGAAGGCCATCCCACTCAAACCTGACAAAGCTGACAAACTTGCTCAGCTTGTTCTTGACAGCGATGACAAGTACACCATCAGAACCGGCGAACTCCTCGACCTCGGCGAAGGCTATGCTATCGAAGCCAGGCAGGTTGATGTTGACGGTAAGAAAGTCTGGCTTGAATTCACCAAAGACGGCGAATTCGTAGATGACGAAATCATCTCAGTCGATACCGGCGACAACACCTGGGATGTCGAACTTGATGACATCCAGGACGAAGACGATGTTGTTGTTCTGAGGGTGCATGTCAACCAGGTCTTCCAAGGTGCAGTCGACAGCATCGCCCAGATTGAAGGTCTCTGGCTTATTGACTACGCAAACGCAATAACTATTGAGTCTGATGATGAATTTGGAGAATTAGATGATGTTTCCATCATGGGTGATACTCTCATGATTACCAACGAGGACACCATCACCCTTACCAGGGATAGCACAGACAAAATTCTTAATAACGTGTCCTTCAAGACAGCTGACACCAGCTCCGATGTGCTCAGGTTCTATCTCATGCTGGAAGTCAAAGAGCCAGGTGTCCATGTGATCGGGGGAGCAGCCTCCTTCGGTGCAGGTAACTTCACCTGGGATGCATCTAACTTTGCAGGCTTCTTCTACGACATTGATGACAATGTCGAAACAGAATCTCTCAGTGTCTCCAACATTGACGGAAACGTAATTCCTGAAGGCGACCTTGTTTACGAGACAAGCATTGAGAACGTTGCCTACGAATACGATAATGCAGAAGAGGGCTGGAACCAGTACCCTGTTATCGGATTCTTCGCACAGAAGTATGTCCCGCTCAAACCTGAAAAAGCCGACAAACTTTCAAAGCTCGTCCTTGACAGTGATGACAAGTACACCATCAGAACCGGCGAACTCCTCGACCTCGGCGAAGGCTATGCTATCGAAGCCAGGCAGGTTGATGTTGACGGTAAGAAAGTCTGGCTCGAGTTCACCAGGGACGGAGAATATGTTGATGATGAAATCATCTCAGTCGATACAGGCGCCAACACCTGGGAAGTCGAACTTGATGACATCCAGGACGAAGACGATGTTGTTGTCCTCAGAGTGCATGTCAACCAGGTCTTCCAGGGCGCAGTCGACAGTATTGCCCAGATTGAAGGTCTCTGGCTCATTGACTATTCAAACGCAATGACCATCGAGTCTGATGACGAATTTGGTAACCTCGACGATGTTTCCATCAACGGTCCAACCCTCACGATCAGCAATGAGGATACCTTCACCCTGACCCTGGACTCCGAAGAGGAAATCGCTGAAGGCATGTTTTTCAAAATAGGTGACACTCCTGTCAATGAACTCAGGTACTTCCCATTCGTTGTGAGGATTCTCGGTGTAGGAAACGAAACCGTGGGACTTCCTGGATATAACGAAACCGAAATCGGAGAGGAAGTAACCCAACCTGATGAGGACGTAACTGAAACTCCAGGTGAGGGTGTAACTGAAGAACCAACTGAGGAAGCAACTGCAGGAGAAACTGAACCCGTAGAGGGCGAAACAACCCCGGCAGAAGAAGGTGCTCCTGGATTCGGAGTTGTCCTTGGCCTTGTCGGACTCCTTGCAGTCGTCTACCTCTTCAGGAGGAACAACTAAATTCTGAGTGAAGGGTTTTCCTTGCCCTTCTCTCTTTCAAATCCTTTTTTGGTTTATTTTTGCAGATAACTTTTTATTTGCAGACTTCTTAGTCCTGACAATCTTTTTAATTCTGAAATCCTGATTCTTTAAACCACCCGGTTTTTCAGGGTTTTACGGATCAAGGTGAAATCCCATGAAAAAAAGTATAGCTTTAATATCTGTGTTTGCGGTTTTGATGATCGCGTTTTCAGGCTGCGTGGATAACAACACCCCTGCAGTTAACGGGACAGATTCGGACAATCCGGAAACAAACGCAATTTCTGATGAAGATATAGCTGGAATAAGTACACTTGAAACCCTTCCTGCAGGCTTTGAGTACGTTGATACCATTCCGCTCCCCACAGATGAGACTAAAAGCGATTACAAAGCTGAAAATGTCTCCGGGGTCCTTAATGTCTCCGAAGGGATCTACAAAGATTCTAACGAAACTAACTATTATATAGATGTGATCGAGCTTGAAAATGAGGAATCTGCAAATAATTTCATCACGGCATACAAGGCTTCCTTCCCTCCATTAAGTGAAGGCTCCCGTTTTACGGATGAGTCCTTTAACGGTCACTCCGCTGTGAAAATCACCGAGTACATAACATCCGGAGGAGAAACTGTTCCCAGATACTCCTATATCTGGAGCAATGAAAACTATGTGATAATAGTTTTCGGAAATACTGCTGAAGAAGCTCCTCTCAGGCAGCTGGCAGAAGCAACAGGATACTGATTTCTTTCAGTAAAGCTGACACCTTTCAGCTTTTTTCCTTTCTTTTTTCTTATCTCTTTTCTTATCTCTTTTTTTCTTATTTCGGTTCTTCGTTATTTCAAGTGGGTAATTTACATTCATTTCCGAAATGCTGAAGTGACAGGTATAAAATATAGATACATTTTTTGTTGAAAATCACATTCAAGCTTGATGTTTCTCTTTTTGGCTTTGTTACGTTCTAACTAAGCAATTATTTTCAACCCACACAAAACAGCGAAGAGCCCTTATTTCTTTTTCCTTAGTCCGTATTAGCTCTCTTAAGCGAAGCTCACTGCTAAAACTCATAAATTAGTCCTCTTGAGCGCAGCGAAAAGGACTGCGTACTGTTGCGATTACATCGCAACTCCCAGGAAATCTCTGATTTCCTGTGATCCCGAGGCGCAATTCGGGCTAGACGCAATTCGGGCTAGACGCAATTCGGGTGGGCAAAAAGAACGGGCATCCCTAACTACACAGTTGATATACACAATTGATATCTGGCATCAGGTTTCCAGCATGCCTAATGCTTTTGTTTTTATCTACGGCACGTAGGCGGGCTCAAGCAGGGTGCGACGCGTGGAAAGAAGGAAAAGGAGATACAACAAAAGGCCATTTCGGAATAATACCAACCCAATTAACCAGGGAGTACAAAAAGAGTAGTAAAGCGGATAAGAAAGAAACTCCGCAGAGTCTATTATACTTCGGTCTCTTATCCGCCATACATTTATTTTAAGTCGTTCACTTTATAAGCAAAACGCCTTTTCCACCAACGTTAACATCACCTACAAACTTGCGGTATGTAACGCCTTCGACTTCTTCTGTCCCTTCTTCTTTGTAAGAGGGAAGCAGATCGGATACCTCACCTTTGATGATGACTGTACCGTTCTTCATTTCGCTTGCAGGCATGGTTGCTTTGCCTTCAATGACTATTTTCCCGCCATTATTTGAGATTGCGGGAAGGAGCCCTACATCGCCTTTTACGAGGATCTCTCCTCCGCACATGTGTTCTCCGAGGTAGTCCTTCGTATTGCCATTGACGGTAATCTTTCCTCCGCGCATGCCGCAGGACTCTCCGCGGTAACCTGCACCTACGTAATAGGAAGCGTTTCCGTTGAGAATAATCTCTCCGCCTGCCATCTCGCAGCCGAGCCAGCTGTCAGCATCGCCATTGATTACGACCTTTCCACCCTTCATGCCAGAGCCGCAGTGCATGTCCACGTTGCCGTTGATCTCGATCTCTCCGGCGCTCATGTTCTGCCCGATCCGCTTTATCCTGGAAACATCGCCTTTGAAAACGATCTTTGTGTTTTCCACGGAGTCGCTGCCTTCTACCTCTACATTGAAGAAGTCTCCGAGGGGACACTGTCCGTTTCCGTACAAGACAGGAATCGCTTTTATCTCTTCCGTGGTCTTGCCTGCAAAGTTGTCAGGGTTTACATTATCGGCTTCAATGGGGATTTTATTTGCTTTTTTGAGGGAAAGTTTTACAACCTGCATTTAGAACACCCCTTCTGTGCCGATCTCAACAGGCTTATGGAGGTACATATCCTCAACCATGTAATTGGATTTGCTCACAGTGTAGTACTTCTTGAATTTGAGGTCTATATCTTTCTGCATGGCGCTGTCTATGTTTGCAGGGACCTTCGCATTCACCCAGTAAGTCCTTCCTTTCGGGGTGGCTTCGATTTCTCCGTCTTTTACAACGACCACTCCGTCTTTCAGGGTATATGCGGTACCTGAGAAAGCTTTCTTAACTTTTTCGTACTCTGTAGTCGGGTCAATCTGGCCTGGGAGGATATCATAGATTGCAATATCTGCATCTGACCCTACTTTCAGGTTTCCTTTCTCGGGCCTGCTGTATATCTTTGACTGGATGCTCCTTGTCATGACAGCAAGTTCGTAGAAGTCCAGTTCTCTGTCGATTCCCGGCAGCACCATCCTGTCAAGAGCCATCTTGGAGAAGCCTGAGATAACCTCTGCTCTTCTCTTTGCACTCATCAGGTAAGTGAAGGCTTCAGGATAGTTCACGAAAGAGCCGCCGTTAGGGCTGTCTGTTGTGAACATGACTTTCCAGGGGTCTTTTACGAGCAGAGCAAGCTCAAGCCCGATAGCCCACTGAACTGCATTTACGAAGCTTTTTGGGGAATAGAAGAGGGGCACTACACCGGACGCGTCTTCAAGTTCGACATCCTGGTTGCTCCACTTCTCATGCAGCATCCTTGAGTTTGCGTATTCTACAGGTCCGTCTGCAGTCATGGTCACTGCAGGGCCAAAGATGACCTGTCCAAGGTCAAAAGTCAGGTGGTCTGCCCCGTTAATGTAATCTGAAACCATTGGGGCCCCTGTCTCAAAGTCCCTCCAGGAAGTGCCTGCATAGGCGTTGAACTGCACGTGAGTAACGTGGAGAGACTGTCTGTCCCTGCTTGGCTTTACCTTTTCAAAAAGCTTCATGGTCTCTATGGTGGTTGCATAGTTTCCGGGCTTTCCAAGGTTGTTGCAGTGCACATGTACGGAGTGAGGGAGCTGCAGGCGCTCGTTGGCTTCTACAAGGCCCATGAGAATCTCTGCAGGGGTTACATCAAAGTTCGGGACGGGGTCATAGAGTCCGCTTACGTTCTTGCCCCAGCCCCAGGCTTCTCCGCCTCCGGGGTTTACAATCTTTACTCCGTACCCTCTTGAGGCTTTCAGGCCCCAGGCAATATAGGCTGCGAGTTTTTCAGGTTCTTTGTCCCTGATGTATTCCATTACCTGCCAGTTGCTTCCGAAGAGTGAGAGTCCCATTTTGTCTAGGATAGGGATTTCCTTAAATTCCTCATGGGTGTGCCTTGCAGAAAGAAGGGGGATTGCAGCCTCACAGATAGTTGTGTACCCGAGTTTTGCATACCTGTACCCGATTGCGTAAGTGTTTGGGGTGTTGTACCCTACCTGCGCTCTGGTCTTTTCAGTGCGTGCAACCTGGCCCGAAAGTCCGGGTACAAGGTTTTTCCTTGCATCGTTGGGGTTCATGAAGCGGCCCACGTTAATTTTACCTGCACTGTGGGTGTGCCCATCAAAGCCCCCTGCCATGGTGAGCTTGCCTTCTGCATCGATAACCTTCGCATTTCCAGAGACACTGTCTACTATCTTGCCGTCTCTGATGCAGATGTCCATAGTCTCGCAGTTAATTCCCTGCGCCGGATCACAGACGCTGGCGTTTTTAATCAGGATTTCCGACATCTTATGCACCTCTCTTCAGTTCCCTGACCTTTGTAGTCAGGTCTTTTACGATTTCTTCGTCGGTCTTGAATTCTGAATCAATCAATTTCTTCATGCGGAGGGAAATTGCGTCCATACGGTAAGCTGTCCCTTCTGCTTCGATTCCCACAATTGCCGATGGGATCACCACATCTGCAAGCTCGGTTGTAGGGTTGGCATACGGGTCAATCTGGATTACAGGAATCCTTGCAAGATGTCTGACTGCTTTTTGGGGAAAGTGGGCTCCTGCATCAGCTGCAGCTATAATTGCAGCGTCCGGCTCTTCACGCACAAGCAGGTCGTTTGCTCCGGTTTCTCCGGGGTTGTAATAGGGATATCCTTTTGCAAAGTCGATCGCCATCGGGAAACCTGTCTCCCAGGTTGCTACCTGCCCGAAACCGGTAACGTTATAGTGTCCACGCATTCCGATCATTACGGCTTTTGTGTGCTGGTTAAGGTCTGAAATGAGGGAAGACACGGCATCTCCGTTCTTGTACTTTGATCTGGACTGGGTGACTCCCATACCGAAGAAAATACAGACAAACTTTGCGTTCTTCAGAGTTTCTGCAAGCTCAATGATTTCAGCCTTAGGAACACCTGCAACGGTTTCCGGAATGACATCCTCATGCCCGTTTACGATTGAGCGGAGAGCAGTTACAAGGAGCAGGTCTGAGCCCTGTTCAATTTCCACATATTTATCAGCGAGTTTTGCAGTGTCAGTTTTTCTGACATCAATAACTACCATCGTCCTGGCTTTCCGTCCTTTCTCGGTAAAGAAGCCTTTTGAGAAGCTTGAGTAACGGGACATATGCCTGGGGTGCGCATGCACAGGGTTGCAGCCCCAGAATACGGTTACATCTGCCCTGTTCTTTATTACTCCAAGGGAGGCTGAAGGAGACCCTTTCTCCTGGGCAGCAAGGGCTGATGGCCCGTGGCAGACATTTGCTGTAGAATCTATGACTGAACCGGTTTCTTCGGCAAGCTTAATTGCTCCGCTGATCGCCTCACAGGAGGTAGAGCACCAGCCGTAGGAAAGTGTCCTCCTGGAATTTACCAGGATTTTTGCGGCAGCTTCGATTGCCTCCTCATAGGAGACAGGCACAAGTTCCCCATCTTTTCTGATCATCGGGGTTTCTATTCTGTCATGCTCGAACATGCCGACAAACTTGCTGTGCCCGAGAATGCAGGCATTTTCTATTTTTGTAATCTTATTGTCTTCAACAGTGACTGTGATATCGTCGCAGAGGGACCCGCAGAGGGAACATACTGCGTCTTTAATTACTGGCATATTTTTTCCTCCGAATTTTTCCAGTTTCTCCAGACCTGGATGAAAATGTGAATTTCTCGTTTCAGGGGATCTTTAATCTTCTAAATACTTCTTCATCAGGGACTTCATGTCCAGAGGCTTTTCATCCGTGACCTCGATTTCCGCAGGGACACCTTTGAATCCTGGCATCCCGCAGCCATGTGTGTCAGGGTTCAGCACTGCATTTGCCCAGGGACCCATAGGGATAAAGGCAAGGCCATCTGGATTCCCTTCATTTGCCTTTGCAAATACCACCACTTCCCCAAATTCGGTGGTAACCGTCAGGTTGTCTCCCTCAGAGGCACTCAGCCTCTCAAGGTCTGCGGAGTTCAGTTCGCAGTAAGCACAGGCATCAAAATAACCTTTGTGTGTTTTTGCTTCCAGATGTGCGCCCTGGTCGGCGGTCCTTCCGGATATGAGATTTGCTTTTATTTTCATGGAAATTCCTCATCTGGGATATAATCCAGGTATCTCAATAAGCTGAATCAATTGAATCAATTTTTTAAGTGTCAATTTTTTAAGTGTCAATCCCAAATTCTCTACTTTCTAACACCTTTTCGGCCTGAAAACTCAGGTGCCTTGCTCAGGACTGATGGTTAATCTGAGGTCGGGGACTGTCTCGAGAGATTTTAGTTTTGGAGTCAATGGGATATTGAGAGAGCTCAGTTTGGAATTAAATGCCCTGAATTAACTATTTAGTAAATAGTATTGTTGGAGCTGATTTATTGAAGACTTAACTTATCGAAAGTGTAATCGGAACTAATTCCCTCTGATAGTGATTTTTTAAAGGATTTACCGGCATGGAAAATGGAACCTTCCGGTCAGCTCCTTTGACTGAAGGTCTATTTCGATCATTCATTATAATTATATGATTTATATATATTTATCCAGATTTACATCTATTTACAGCCTATGTGTTTGGATATAATTGATCAAGTCCCTGACGGGCGCTCTTTCCTGCTTTCCCTGTTTTTAAAAATCGTCCTGAAAGCGTATATATCACTTATTAATTATATTTTTAATCGTTATATAGGCTATATCCAGATAATTTCCTTTTATTATATATTACCCTATTATGTCACCTCTAACATAACGTGTTCACTGATGCTCTTCATGTGTTCTGAGAACTGACCGTTTTATCTTTTCCATTCTTGAGTTATATTTTTCACATCAAAAATAATGAAAAACCCCATTTTCCCCAATTCCGATCGTTAACCTTTAATATATGTTAATACATTTGTGTGTTGCAAGCCCGGATAGCCTAGTCGGTTGGGGCGCCAGACTCATAGGGACTTTATATGAGGCGTCTTTAATCTCCTGAGATATCTGGAGGTCGCGTGTTCGAGTCACGCTCCGGGCACCTAAATTCTTTTTCTAATGCAATGTGCTTTCTGATAACTATTATTTTGAAAATTCACTTTAATTATGAGCCGATCCCAAAACTCAAAATTGCTTCTCCAAATCCCGTATTCAGAATAATCAATAGAGTTTATGATCATGAAAATAGTTCTGAAACTTTACTGATTTGAGAATAAAATTGGTTTTGGGATGAGCTCTATTAGTATAATTCTGTCTTATTGAGTTTCTTCTTTTCTGAACTTATGTTTATGGAAACAATACGAAGGTTGTGGAGGGCTGCATCAACGTCCTGGCACATCCGGTCATTTCAAGAAAGAGTCCTCTGAAGGGAATGCGAAAAATAATGCTTATGCGTCTCTTGTCCTCTCCCCGGAAGCTCTCTGGAAAAATGGGGATTTCAAGAGCCTTAAGCAGGATTCCCGTTACTTTAGTGGTGGGAGGAATGCGTAATCTTCGCAACCCCTGTTTAGGTTCAATATTCACACAAAATATATAGATAAGTTTATGTGAATATAATATACTATGGAATCTACTAAAACAATACAACTGAAAATTCTAAATCCAGATTTTGATTTAGTAGAAACCATGCAAAAATACACAAACGGCATGAATTACACATCTAACATCGTTTTCGAACATGGCAGAACAATACCTGCTATGAAATTACAAAAAATGGTATATCCTTATCTCAGAGAAAACATTGGATTAAAATCTCAGGTTAGTTGTAACATACCAAGACAGGTAGCAGGGACATACAAAACAATAGTAGAACTGGCAAAAATAGGTATGAGTTATTGGCAGAAAGTAATGTATTCTCCAACATCTATGACATTATCATACAAGAGAGATTACACGATAACTGAAAATTCAGTTAGTCTTACTACATTCAGTCACGGTAGAAAAACATACCAAATCCAGAACTACGAATACGCATTACCGTTTTTTAAAGACCCGTGGAAATTTGAAGCGTC
>NZ_JJOV01000088.1:0-27190 GCF_000979385.1 Methanosarcina sp. 2.H.A.1B.4 | reverse complement strand
TGAATATAGACTGAGCTTTCTGTATGCAAATACGGATAGTTTCTTCCTCATTCATGGAAGGCATTACGATAGAAAGAGAGGGCATGCCCAGCTAATACACCATATCTCCTAATAACTATTTTGATACTTCACAGTTTTCAAGAAGAGATTATCAAAGCATATATAGCCACCATATTAAATAATGCTACATTTTATGTTTGAGCTAATCCCAAACCTCAAAATTGCTTCTAGGAGTTCGTATTTCAAACAATTAATCAAGTTTTTGATAATGGAAAATAGGCATCCTCTTTAAATTGAGTGGAAAGCTTTCTTCTTTCAATTCAATGCACTATCTTCTCTGAGGAATTGATGCAATGCAGGAGATATAAGACCAATTGAATATAAACAGGATATAAAGTGAAGATCTTTACATCCCCACATTTTTTTAAAATATTATTTTTCATCAACCATATTTTTAACTTAATTCATCTGAAAAAAAGCAGCAGAAGTTTTATTATATACTTTCTGGCTCTATATCCCTTTATATGGCTGATGAGAAGCAGATATCGAGGATCGTTCCGGATACCAGCGTGATAATTGACGGGAGGCTTTCTTCCCGCATCAAAAGTGGTGAGTTCAGGGGCGTTGAAGTTGTTGTTCCCGAAGCTGTGGTATCGGAGCTTGAAGCCCAGGCAAACAGGGGCAGAGAAATAGGTTTCAAAGGGCTTGAAGAGCTTTCGGAACTTCGGAAGCTATCAGACAGAGGGGAGATTCAGCTTCAGTTCAGCGGGGTTCAGCCCACTTCAGAGGAAATCAGGCTTTCTAAAGAGGGAAGGGTAGATGCCCTTATCCGGCGTACGGCTCTTGAGGTAGGAGGGCTGTTTGTTAGTGAAGACCGCGTACAGTCTCTGATAGCTAAGGCAAAAGGACTTGATGTTGAGTACATTCATCCCAAAGTTCTGGACCCGTCAGAATTCGGTCCTCTCAAAATAGAGCATTTTTTCACTGATGATACGATGTCCGTACATCTCAAAAATGCGGTTTCTCCAATGGGTAAGAAAGGTCCTGTAGGGAATGTGCGTTATGTACGGATCCGGGAAGAGCCTTCAACTTCCCAGGAGCTTTCCAGTATCTCAAAAGAACTTATTGAGAGGGCGAGGCTGGACCCCGAATCTTTCATCGAAATGTCCTCGAACGGGGCTACGGTCCTGCAGATAAGAAACATGCGGGTTGCAATTACACATCCTCCTTTCTCCGATGATATGGAGATAACTGTCGTCAGACCTACAGTTGTTGTTGACCTTGAGCATTACCATCTGAACGAGAAGCTGAAAGAGCGTATAGTAAGTCAGCGTGGAGTCCTTATTGCAGGACCTCCGGGAGCCGGGAAATCCACTTTTGCTGCCGGTGTTGCCCGCTATTTGAATGATCATGGGCAGGTAGTCAAGACCATGGAATCTCCAAGAGACCTGCAGGTGCCTCCTGAGATCACTCAGTATTCTCCCCTTAATGGGAAGATGGAGAACACCGCTGATCTCTTACTTCTGGTCAGGCCGGACTACACGATCTATGACGAAGTACGAAAAACCGGGGACTTTCTAATCTTTGCGGACCTGCGCCTTGCAGGAGTCGGGATGATAGGAGTCGTACATGCAACCCGGGCAGTGGACGCCATTCAGCGCCTTATCGGAAGGGTTGAACTGGGTGTAATCCCGCAGGTAGTGGATACTGTAATTTTCATCGATAAAGGAGAGGTTGCAAAAGTCCTGGTGCTCGCCTTTACAGTTAAGGTTCCTTACGGGATGACTGAGCAGGATCTTGCAAGGCCGGTAATTACCATTGCGGATTTCGAAACTGGCAAGAGTGAGTATGAGATTTACACATACGGAGAACAGGTTGTAGTCATGCCAATCGGCGCTTCCAAGGAAAGCCGGAAACCTGCCTGGAAGCTTGCTGAAGAAGAGATCAGGAACGTAATCAGCAGGTATGCAACAGGTCCTGTTGAAGTGGAAGTGACCTCAGACGACAGTGCAATCGTAAAGGTCCATGATGAGGATATGAGAAAGGTTATCGGCAAAGGCGGGAACGTCATTGACAGGATAGAAAATATCCTTGGGCTCCACATCGACGTCAGGGAGATGGAAGCCGAAATTCCAAGAGGTGTAAAAGTCCAGAAGCGCGGGGCTGAACGCAAAGCTTTCCCGGGAAAGGCCAGAGAAACTGTGCCTGAGAAAGGTGTTCCTGCATCTCCGGTTCACCCCATCGTCGAAAGGACCAAGAAGCACCTTATCCTTGGGGCTCTCGAGCTTGCAGGAAAGGACGTAGAGGTTTTCATCGAAGACGAATATCTCTTCAGTGCAACTGTTAGCCGGCATGGAGACGTGAAACTCAGAGTAAACTCGGACCTTGCATCGGAAATTCTGGAAGCTCAGGATAACGGAGAGATTGTTGAGGTCAGACCGATCTGATCTTCTCATTTTCCTTTTATGCCCTTGACTTTTTGCTTCCCTTCCCGAATTGCGCCTCGCCCGAATTGCGCCTCGCCCGAATTGCGCCTCGGGAGTACGCGGTCCTTTTCGCTACGCTCAAGAGGACTAATTTATGGACGCTTAATACTGGACTTTGCCCAGAGGGCTGATTTAAGGATTTAGCAGTGAAATTCGCCAAAGAGAGCTGATTTATGGGCATTGGTAGTGAAATTAGCTCAGGGGGGGGCGGATTTATGGGATTTAGCAGTGAAATTCGCGCAAGGGGACTAAATTGCACATGTTTGGAGCCTCTCCGTGCATTTTCACGTTTTCCGCGGTTCAACTCTAAGTTTGAATACTAGAGAAGGAATTTTAGGAATTGGCCATAAGCACTACCTGAAAAATTAGTTTTTAAATTCCTTATTGAGGCCTCATTTTTAAGTATCTTCATTTTTATTGGAAGGACCACCAGACAAGCCGGGGGGCACTTTAGAACTTATGGATTGAAAATCGGTTTTAGGGGTCAAGGGACATATTAATTGATTAATACGGGGCCACCTGTGATTTCCTTTTTCAAGTTGCACTTTTTATGTTTTTTATCAATTTGTAAAAAAATTTATATACTGTCCAGGTATGATTTCATATTAGAAATTTTAAGGGGTTATGGTTCAATTGAGTAAATCATATCAGTTAGAGCCCGAAATCAGGGATGATTTGCAGGGGAGAATCGAGGTTTTTGACCAGAGCATCAGAAGTTTTGAAAAGCGGCTGAGAGCAGTTGAGCGCCGCTTATCCCTTGAAGCATCTCAGACTTTGCAGGCTGGAAAGGCTTTTTCAGGAATGTCTCCAGATTCGTTTCAAGAGGAAAACTCTGCAAATCTTGCGGCAGGCTCTTCAGTTTCTCCAAAGGGACCTTCTGTTTCTCCTGAAGCTTCATTTTCTCTTCCGGAGAATTCTCTGCTTTCAGACTCTGTTCCGTCGCTCACTCAAGAGGATGTTTCAACTTTTGCCTTCGGCGCAGTGCTCCCCTCTTCAGACGCCTCAAATGGTTCCACGATTTTTCTTGATAGTTCTTCGGATGTTTCGGGAATCAGTTACAGAGTAAAGGATATAAGTAGTCTTTTTTCCAGCCTCTCCGAAAGCCTCCATTCTCTACAGGCTGCTATATCCGAACTTTCGGATTTTGTGCACAGCAACCTTAAGCCAGAGGTCGAAAAACTGGAGAATGAAGTCAAGGACATTCAAGGTAAGGAAAGCGCATCAGAAGAACATATACGAAAATTTGAATCCCGCATTGAAACCATGGAAAATCGAGATAGATTTACTCTTGGCTCGATAAAAGTTCCGGTAGAAATCTCAGGAATTGCCGGGTCTTCCGTCCTTTTCCTTACAGGGTTTCTGGTCTGGTCTGGCCGTTGGGATATAATAAGGTCCCCTTACTTCTCAACCGGGCTTGCAGTAATTATGGCAGGAGCGGTACTTTTGAAGTTTTATATGGTTAACCGAAAGCAAAAATCGTTAACTAACTGATGATAGAAAGGAGTAGTGATAGAAAGGAGTAGTGATAGAAAGGAGTAGTGATAGAAAGGAGTAGTGATAGAAAGGAGTAGTGATGAAAATGTGTATTTAGCAATAAATTACCATAATCGGCGATAAAAAAAATAAAAGGTAAACAATTAACAGTAAGTCATCAGTAATTAGTAATAAAATAGTTAATAATAAATAATATTTGCTGAATATTTCATATAATTCTCAATCAGTGAGAATATATAAAATATATAGGAATAAATTGATTACTTTAAGCCTTAATACTTTTTTCAGGACTGATGCCATAAACGATACCAGCAGATCAGTCTCAAAACATTTTTATATAATCACTCCTTATAATAATAGATTCAGATATTATACGGGGTGGTATCATAATCGAATTAACTAAAGCTCTTATTCTCGGCTTCACAGTAGGCATATCTGCAGCCATTATCCCCGGACCCATGCTGTTTGCAACAATCGGGGCATCGTTTCAGAAAGGCTGGCGAGCAGGGCCTTCGGTATTTCTGGGTCACGCCCTTGTGGAACTCGCCTTTTTCGGGCTTATTCTGATAGGTGCATCAGCTTTCCTTGGAAAAACAGTAATCTCGTATCTGGCTATAATAGGCGGCTTAATGATGGTGATCTTCGGGCTCGCAATGATTAAAAACGCAAAAAAAGCCTCTACAATGGATATATCTATTTCAGCCAGCAGCCTGAATCTCTCTTCAGGTCCTATATCTTCAGGAATTATAACTTCGGCATTGAACCCTTTCTCAGGTACGGTATCCGCAGGAATTATAACCTCAGCACTGAATCCTTTTTTTGTTGCATGGTGGTTGACAGCAGGCAGTGCGATCATCCTTCAGGAGTATCTTATAGGCACCCTTGCAGTAGTTGCATTTGTTGTCGGGCACTGGATAGCAGACCTTGGATTTCTTGTAGCTGTGTCTTCATCCTTTTCCAGAGGAACGGAAGTAATTTCACAGTCCACGCATGAAAAACTGGTATACCTCTGTGGAGGTTTTATGGCATTCTTTGGGCTGTGGTTTATGATCAATAACAATAACATTTTGCAATAATTAATTCTGTAATTAAAAACGTATCGGTATTTAAATGAAGAGGTAGGAAAAAGCAGCGCATTTTAGCTCTTCTTTTTTGAAAAACTTACTTCTGAGGGATTAGCTCCCTGAAAGATAAAATCCTTAAAAGTTTACTAAAGTTTACTTATAAATAACTACTTCTCTAGATACTAAATCTTTCAAGAAGCTTTAACTCCTCTTTACCTTTATAAAATACTCTCCGCTAAAATCTCTATATCCTGTTCTCATTACTTTTACTGCAACATACCCTTCGGATTTTCCGGCAGGCAACTCGGGATTTAAAAGATCTATTATTACGTTACCATCATTGCCCGTGATACCTGAATACGCTTTATTTCTGTCCGGGCTCCAGACAATTACGTTTGCTTCCCCCACCCCGCGGTTTTCCCTGTCAAGCACGCTTATCTGCAGGCTAAAGTTGGACTGCCCTCCTCCGGAGTTGAGTGAAAATGTGCTTAAGTTTGCTGTTGCATACATGGGCCCAGCAGGGGCCGGAGCAGCTGAAAGGGCTGAGAGAATCGCATAAAACCCGATAAAGCCAACTATTGAAAGAACTACAATTCTTATAGGAAGCCCGACGGTTCCTGCTTCATTCTCTTTTAAGTTTTCAGGCAGCATACTTGACTCCTTTCTCCAGCTTAACTCATGCAAAACATGCAATTAGCGAGTCTTGATAATCATAACTGCATCCTTTCTCTCATAATCATAGAAGCCGTCTGCCAGGATTTTCAGGTCCATTGTGCCTTCATTCTGGTTCGGGTCAAGTTGGACCAGTGCAGTCCCGGTAGTTGTCAGAACAGTAATCCCATTAATATCAGTCTGGTTAGATGCTGCACCTCCGAGCCCCCTCAGGACAACGTTTGCATCTCGCACCGGGTTTCCGTCTTTATCTGTTACCTTTATTTCCGCGGAAACGACAAACGAGTTCTGTGCGGTAGTGGCATCTACTATTATCGAGTTTCCTTGCTGAAGGCTTCCTACCCCGAGTCCTGTCCTTTCAACAAAGACTGACATTTCCTTCGTAGGAGTCGGTATTATCGAAATAAGCGTTGCAAGGGCAACCATCCCGACAACGAGCATTACAACAATATTTATTGGTAATTCCATTGCTTTCTCATCAGTTCTGAATAACTGAAGTCCTTTCATGTTTCCCCCCGATTTTACTCCGTAAATTTTTATCTGAATCATACAACATTCAATGAATATTCAATCATTCTATTTATAATTTTTCGATATTTAGTCGTGATTGGTTTTTTATAATATGGCTGGGGCGTGTATGTTCAGAGGATATATATCTTTATATAGATCTTTTTACCATATTCTCTTTACTATCGCATAATCAGCCTTATTAACTGCTAAGAAGGGGAAACAGGTTTTTGACCCAAGAATGTTCTGATGAACCAGATGAATCGGACCATAGACGTAGTTTTTTGTGTCTTTTCGGACTGCATGACTGGAAACGAAAAAGCGGAGTGCTCTGCTGTCTGCCAACAGTGCTCGAAAAACGTTACGAATGCGTTCGCTGTGGCAAGTACAAGGTGATTTTTGAACGGGAGAACAGACCCTGTAATATTTCTGCAGACAGATACTGACCTGAATTTTTTATTTTATATTTTTCAGGTGTATTTTTCTAAATTCTTCTCTTTTCCAATATTTTTTCCACTGTTTTCAAATTCTTTGCTCGTAAGCTTAATCTATTTTAACTTTGTTTTGTTAGAACTATGAAAAGAATCGTGATTATCGATTACGGGCTTGGAAATCTCAGAAGTGTTCAAAAAGGGCTTGAACACGTCGGGGCAAGTCCCGCAATCTCCGGGAACCCCGAGGAGATCATGGCAGCAGATGGCATCATTCTCCCTGGTGTTGGCGCTTTCGTAGATGCAATGAAGTGCCTGGTTCCTCTCAAAGGGATTATCGCGGAATTTGCAGATTCTGGGAAACCAATGCTCGGGATCTGTCTAGGACAGCAGATTCTTATGAGCTCTTCTGAAGAAGGCAAGCTGACCGACGGGCTTAACCTCATTCAGGGTAGAGTGCTTCGCTTTCCAAAGTCTGAACTGAAAGTGCCCCACATGGGCTGGAACAACATCAGGATCAAACAGGATCACCCTCTGTTTAAAGGCATTCCTGACGGTTCTTTCGTATACTTTGTACACTCTTATTACGTGGACACAGCTGCGGAAAATACCCTCGCTTCATGTGAATATGGGCAGGAGTTCTCAGCTTCAGTCGTAAACTCAAAAGGCAATGTTATGGGTACCCAGTTCCACCCTGAGAAAAGTGGAGCCACAGGGCTTAAGATTCTGAAAAACTTCGTTGAAATGTGTTGAAATACATGTATCTTATAAGTGTACTTCGGTTTTTCAGCTAAACCTTTATTTTTCGTTTTTTTCGGCGGTTAAGTTTTAATTCCGGGGTATTTTATAGTATAACTCAATCCAAAAATTAATGCTTGAATTAAAAAATAATCTGCCCTGCGCCTTTCAAAGCAGTGACAGATATCTGCGAGAGGATGGTTACCATGGATATAGAAGGCTATGCAAAACGGGCTCTCAGGAAGGACCCTTCAAATGAAAACAGTCTTGAAGCACAGCTTGCTTCAAGAATTCTTGAAATCAAGAACATAAACCCCGAAAGGGCTCATGAGATTGCATCTGCAGTTATTTGTGAAGCAAAAGCAACTATTCACACGGAAGGAGAGGTATTAAGCTCCACCCTCTCAGGAGTTTCCATGGGAGAGTTCGGAGTAGGTTCGAGGGGCACAGGGGACTTTTACGTTCATTCCAAGCTAGGGGAGGTTATAGGCAAGACAGGTGCAGTAGTTGACAGCTCCCAGCTTGACGACTCAGGGGTTGTAAGAATGGGGGATGAATACCTGGTGGTTACTATTGACGGCATACATTCCCGCCTGAGTGATTTCCCATTCCTTTCGGGTTTTCATGTAGCAAGGGCAGCTCTGCGTGACGTTTATTCAATGGGGTCCCGCCCTCTTGCCATGCTTTCGGACATCCATGTCGCAGACGATGGAGATGTGGCAAAAATATTCGACCACATTGCAGGAATCACTACAGTTTCAGAGCTTACCGGAATTCCCCTTGTTACCGGAAGCACTCTCCGGATAGGCGGGGACATGGTAATAGGCGACCGAATGACCGGAGGCGTCGGTGCTGTTGGTGTTACATCATCCCTTACCTCACGCAACAGGACAAAGGCAGGAGACCTGATCCTTATGACAGAAGGTGCAGGCGGTGGTACGATTTCTACAACTGCACTTTATTACGGGATGCATGACGTTGTGGAAGAGACCATTAACGTCCGTTTTCTTGAAGCCTGCGAAGCTCTCCTGAAGTCAGGGGTTTACAGGAAAGTCCATTCAATGACCGACGTTACCAATGGAGGAATACGCGGGGACGCACGGGAAATCTCAAAGACTGCAGAAGTAAAACTGGTCTTTGAAGAAGAAAAAATGAGAGCCCTTGTTAATCAAAAGGTGCTTTCCATGCTTGAACTCCTTAAAATCGATTATCTCGGTGTATCTCTTGATGCCCTGCTGGTTATTGCCCCCCCGGAATATGCCGATGAGATTCTTGAAACCGTCCGGGCTGCCGGTGTCGAGATTGATATCATAGGTCATGTGGAAGAAGGAAACGGGGCTGAAATTATCGTCAATGGAGAGACCCGAGACTTTGCACCCAGGTTCAGAGAATCTGCCTATACTCCGGTCAAAAAGGTTCACGGAGAAGAGAATCCGCGAGATTTCGAGGAGATGAGAAATGCAATTGACAGGGCAGCCGAAGAAGCTATCAATAAAAAACAGAGGGTTCTTGAAAAAATAAGGGACAAAAATAAAAATTAAACCCGAAAAATTAAACCCGAAAAAAGAAACTCGAAAAAAGAAACCCGGAAAAATAAATCCGGGAAAATAAATTCGGGAAAATAAACGGTTAAATTTTAATAGTGTCCGAAAGCCAAAAAAGGAAAAGCAGAAAAGAAAGGAAGTATTAAATTTTTCTTTTTACCAGAAGCACTTCCATCTCTTTTCCTATAATTTCAACTTCTTCTTCAGCTCCTATTTCTTCTTCGGACCTGGCTTTCCAGTACTCTCCTTTATAGCGGACAAAACCCGGGCTTTTCGGCCCTATCGGATCTATTGTCCGGGCAGTATCTCCGATAATGGCTCCAATAACGGGCTTTTTCTTCCTCGTTTCAGCTACTTTATATATTGCAAAGACCAGAAAAAGCCCGAAAATGATTGTGGGAGTAACAACTGTGAGGATCAGCAGTCTCCTGAACTCCGGAGTGTAGATATTTTCAACTCCCATCGGTACAAGGAAGATGCTCCCTATTATCAGGCTAATCAGTCCGGAAAGTCCGAAAATCCCAAATCCGGGGGACTGAATTTCAAGGATCAAAAGCCCTACTCCTACAATGATAAGGAAAAATGCTGCTATATTAATATCGAATCCTGTGCCTATCAGCCCGAGCACGATTGCAATAATCCCGAAAATTTCTGCTCCGGCTCCGGGGTTTGAAATCCCGAAGATGATCCCGTAAAGCCCTATTGTCAGGAGAAGAGAAGAAAGGACCGGGTTTGAGATAAGCCTCAGGAAGGCGAGTTGTAGGGGAGGTTCGTAGTTCTCTGTCCTCGCACTTTCGGTTTTCAGGGTTCTTTCTTTTACACGCTGCCCATCGATCTGGACCAGAAGGTCAGGAATGGAAGGGGCGACGTATTCTATTACTCCGGCTTCCAGAGCTTCTTCCGCGTCAAGGTTTTTGTTTTTAGTTATGACTTCTTCGGCAAAGGTTTCGTTTCTCCCGTGTTTGCTTGCGGTTGTAACTGAAAACTTGACGAGGGCATTTATGATCTTTTCATCTTCTATGGGTTTTGTTCCCTCGGCAGACATCTGCACGGGCTGCGCCGACCCAAGAACCGTAAAAGGGGCCATTGCAGCAATATCGGTCCCCATAAGGATGAGGGTACCGGCTGACCAGGCTTTTCCGCTCTCGGGCACGTACCCGATCACAGGCACGCTCGCATTTTCAATGCCCTTTATAATAATCTGAGTTTCTTCCAGCCCTCCCCCAGGAGTATCCAGGCTGATTACGAGAGCCTCGAAGTTTTCATTTTCAGCTTTTGAGATTGCGTCAGCGATCAAATTGTCCGAAGCCGGGGTGATGGCTTCGGCAATTTCAAGTACAAGCACCTTCTCCTCTGGCCCTGCACTTGCAGGAGGCGTAAAGGCGGCTATGAGGATGAAGCACAGGAATAAAAAAGAAAGGAAGTTGGAAGCCCTTTCCATATGCATGTTTATCGATCCTTTCTCACTTCTTACGTTCCTTCTGACCATTCTCGTCTTTATTCCGCTTTCTTTCCGGCAATGGCCTGTGAGAGAGCTGCGATATTCGCGGTTTCAACAGTCTGGGACTGCTGTGTAACAACTATCAGATTCTTTTCCTTGGCAATCTCAGCAAGGGTCTGGAGTTCCCTGAGTTTGATGGCTACAGGGAGTCCCTGATAGAGAGTGGCAGCTTCCTTCATTTTCTGGGCAGCCTGGAATTCCCCTTCCGCAAGGATGATCCTGGCCCGCTTTTCCCTTTCAGCCTCCGCCTGTTTAGCAATTGCCCTCTTCATGCTTTCGGGCAAGGCTACATCCCGGATAGTTACTCCTGTAACCTTGATTCCCCAGGGGTCAGTATAGGCATCCAGAAGTTCCTGAATCTGCTTATTAATGTTTTCTCTTTCCGAAAGCAGCTCATCAAGTTCCATCTGACCCAGCACGTCTCTAAGTGTAGTCTGGGAAAGGGTTGAAGTTGCAAACATATAGTTCTCAACCTGTGTAATTGCAGCTCCAGGCTCTACTACCTTGTAGTAGACAACAGCATCCACTTCAACTGTGACATTATCTTTGGTGATGATTGCCTGTTTAGGGACATCGATTGCAACAACTCTCAAGTCTATTTTCAGTGCTTTATCAATAAAAGGGATAATAAGGAAAATACCTGGCCCCTTTACACCACTCAGGCGACCAAGCCTGAATATAACTACACGTTCGTATTCATTAACCATTTTTATAGATTGTGAGAGTATTAATATTACAACTATTAATACAGGAAGCATTAATTCACTAACAACCATAATTTTATGCCCTCCTATCAATTAATCTTAAAATTGGGCTTAATAATAATTAAGTGTTCTTTATTCTGGGAATCGTACTGAATAATTCCTGTAAGTAAACAGTCTTTATTTAAAAGTTTTGTATTCTGTCGCCTATTTAAAAGATCTGTGAATCTATATAAGTCCTCACTCTGGATTTTTCATGGACCGCGGTTTTCCCGTCTTTAAGATAACAAATCTGAAAGTGACAGAAACCACCTCAAAAACCTGAAGGTTCGGGATATTTGTAGCCGCTGTGCAAAATAGCATGCTGACAAATACTTATATCTTGCATACAGAAGATATTTAACTGAAAAACAGGGGATATGCAGGAAGATAACAAGTTAGGTATGCACTGATTTTCCGGGCCGGGTGAAGGTCCTACAGTTACCAGTAGACTGAAAGACCGACAAAGAGCATAATAAACGTATAGAGTTCAAAGCAAGAGTTTGAACTCCAAAAAACGAATATATAAATAAAAAACAGGTTCGGAAGAACCACTGGTGTTGATATTTATGAGTAAGGAATGTCCAGACTGCCACGGGCGTGGCTATGAGGTAATTTCAACTGATGTCTGCCCTCTGTGTAAGGGAAAAGGCAAGTCAAAATCAGTTGATTTCATGAAAATTTCGGAAACCGAAATTGACAGTTTATTGAAAAATGGTGCAGTGTGTGAGAAATGCAAAGGAAAGGGGATAATCGAAGTTACCAGATCCTGTGAAGCCTGCGAGGGACTTGGAAAGATCTATACCTGCAAGGTTTGTGGAGTAAGAATTCATGAATCACAGGATGCGGATGAAGAGATATGCGGCTCCTGTTCACGTTCCCAGCATGTTTACGCTCTGGACGAATCCTGTGACCTCAAGGATGTTGAAGCAGGAAAACTTTACCACGGCATAGTGAGCAGTATCGCCTCTTTTGGAGTCTTTGTGGACCTGAACCCTCACGTAAGAGGGCTTATGCATTCCAGCAATGTTGGGGTCCAGCCGGAAGTTAGGAGTGCTGTGATCGTCCTGGTAAAAAGTATTAAAGCCGGAGGAAAGCTGGATCTTATTCCGCAAACTCTTACAAAGTACGAAACCATTGAGCTTGAAAAAGAGCTCACACTTAAGAGTTCAGCCGAAATAGACACCAGCATGAAAGGCAGGCTCGTCCGGATCGAAGGAGAAGTTATCCAGGTAAAACAGACCAGCGGACCTACTATTTTCACCATCGGTGATGAAGGGGGCTTTATTCCCTGTGCAGCTTTTGAGAGCGCAGGGAAGCGGTCTTACCCTCACATCGATGCAGGAATGATTGTATCGATTACCGGAGAAGTGACCCCGAGGGATGAGCAGGTCCAGATCGAAGTCATGAGCATGAAACTGCTGACCGGCGAAAAGGAAGCTGCTGTCAAGTCCAGGGTCGAGAGAGTAATTGAGGAAAAAGCAACACCTGCTGATATTCCTTTCCTGGTCGAAAGCGACATTATGGAAAAACTCAAGCCCAGAATGCTTCATGTCGCCAAAGAGATCAAAAAGGCAATCTTACATTCAACACCTATTATCCTCAGACACCATGCCGACGCCGACGGAATTACTTCCGCAATTGCCATTGAGAGGGCAATTCTTCCCCTTATTACGGAAATCGGTGGGGCGGATGCTGAATACTATTTCTACAAACGTGCTCCTTCAAAAGCTCCTTTTTATGAGCTTGCCGACGTTACAAGGGATATTTCCTTTGCACTTGAAGATTGTGCCAGGCACGGGCAGAAAATGCCTCTTGTGATCCTGGTAGACAACGGTTCAACAGAAGAGGACGTGCCCTCTATGCGGCAGGCCCAGGTCTATGGCATCGATATGCTTGTCGTTGACCACCACCACCCGGATGACATCGTTGATCAGTATCTTATAGGACACGCAAACCCTGCTCATGTAGGAGGAGACTTCGGAGTTACTGCAGGAATGCTCTGTGCTGAAATCGCCCGTATGATCAATCCCAGTATCAGTGATACGATAAAGCACCTTCCTGCTGTTTCGGCAGTCGGAGACCGTTCTGAGGCCCCGGAGGCTGGAAGATATATCTCCCTTGTCTCGGACCGCTATACCCTTGAAGAATTAAAAGAAATGGCGCTTGCGCTGGATTTTGAGCAGTTCTGGCTTAAATTCAGCAGTGGAAAAGGCCTTATTGACGACATCCTGGATCTGGGCGACCACAAAACCCATAACAATCTGGTATCTCTGCTTTGCGAACAGGCAAGTACCATGATAAAAGAACAGCTTGAGGTCTGTCTCTTTAACGTCAAGTCCCAGAAACTGGCGAATGGCACTATCATGAATGTGATAGATGTAGAAAACTATGCCCAGAAGTTTACCTTCCCGCCACCAGGCAAGACCTCCGGAGAAGTGCATGATGTACTCACCAAAAGGAACCCGAACAAGCCAGTGGTCACCCTGGGCTATGGCCCGGACTTTGCTGTGATCCGCTCAAAAGGAGTACTTATGAATATTCCTCGGATTGTTAGAGAGCTCCGCGAGGAAATGAAGGGCGCCGGAGTCAGCGGCGGCGGGCACCTTGTTGTAGGCAGCATCAAGTTCGTGGAAGGGATGAGAACTGAAGTGCTCTCAAAGCTCGCAGAAAAGATTGCATCTACGGAAGTTGAGTATTAAAAGGCTTTTTCAATAAGCCTCTTTTTACTTATCTCCCTTAGCCGGATCTGGACTGTACAAAGAAAATGAGATGACTGAGCACCACAACTGTAGAAGGTTAATAAAAAAGATTAAAGGTTAATAAAAATAATTAAATGATCAGTTGTTTAGAATGGTCAGAAATAATCTGTCCGACCAATTCTATAAGTTAAAAAAGTGTAATTTTTTGGAAAAACCTTTCATTTAGAAAGGCTTCCAATATTGTAAATGACTTTAATGTAAACGATTTATTTCTGCTTTTTTGTCGTTATTTTTAGTCAACACGAACTATCCTTACCAGGGACTGGATCGGGACATTGGCAATTGTATCTGCGCCTTTTTTGTCCACAAGAACCACCACTACTCTGGGTTTTGCGTCCATTTCCCGCAGCTGCTCAATTACTTCCATGGTTGTTGAGCCCGTCGTGATAACGTCGTCCACGATCACACAGTTCTTGCCTACAACGCTTCCGAAGTTCCTGCTGATGGTCCCTTTCTGGCCTGGCTGGACAACATCCTGTCCTTTACGGGAATGATAGAGAGCAAAGTCTACTCCCAGCTCGTTTGCCATCATGCTTGCCAGGGGGATACCGCTGGCTGCAACACCAACTACCACGTCCACTTCAGCGTTTGTCTTTTCCAGAGTCTCAAGCACCATGTCGCAGAGTGCAAGTGAGATGTGGTGAAGCCGTGTAGCGCTCTTTCCTATGCTGCTCCAGTTTACAGATATGTCTTTTGGAGCGGGGACTGCTCCTTCTTTTTTTGAGCGGGTTAAAAGCCATGTAACTGTTTCTCTTGAAACGTTAAGTTCATCGGCAATCTGGCCGGTCACAAGTCCATTGTTCTGCAGTTCCACAGCTTTCTGAATCAGATCTTCTATGTTCTTCATGCCTCCATTCCCACCTGAAATTTTTTTGTATGGCGGTATTTCCGGCCGATTTTTGCAGCTCTTCTTACGGATGCTGCCTGGAATTACTGCCTGAAAAATTATAATTCAAGTATATCTTTTCTCAGTTAAAGACATTATTACACTATCAAGCGTTATATCTTTTTCTTCAGTTTTCCTGAGACCTTTTTCCTGAAAGTCTTGTTTTTCTCTTTTTCTTCATGGGTGAACCGCAAATAGGGCATTCATCCCCTTTCTCGAAGGTTTTTTTACAACCCGTACACTGCTTTTGCCAGATAATGATGTCCCTTATCTTTTTCTGGGCTATTGGTTTAACCTGAATCCCAAGCTGCACGGCAACATTCTGAACTGCATAATCATCTGTGAGCAGTATTGCCCTATCCCTGTGTTCAAGGGCTTTTGCAAGAATTTCCAGGTCAGTTTTTGAAAGCTCTTCCGAGTCCCGGGTCTGTTCAGCTTTTTTCTTAACTTCTTTTACCATTTCCGGTTCTGGCCATTCGACCCTTAGCCCTCCCTCTTTTGCAAGATCAAAACGGAGCACTGAATCCTTGCTTTTTAACTCGTCCGCAACCGAAGGGACGGTGATAAGCAGCGAACTGTCCACGCTGCAGTTTCCCATAATAAATACTGCTGAATCTGCTATGTAAGAGGTCATTTTATTTCTCTTTGGCATGAAAGTACTGTGATTTGAAAAGTACTTTTATTTCTTTGTGCCTGTAATCTGAAGAATTTCATGTTTGTTTTCTCTTTTAGTATATAATCCATTGTCTCCCGAGTTTCGCTTCGGGATCACAGGAAATAGGAGATATTCTGGGAGTTGCACTGTAAGTGCAACAGCACGAGGTCCGTTTCAGCAGAGTTGCGGCTCTGCAGTACGCTGCCCTTTTCGCTGCGCTCAAGAGGGCTAATCTATGGGTTTTAGCAGTGAGCTTCGCTCGCTCAAGCGGACTAACTATGGTTTTTAATTGATTTTATAGTTCAAATTGAGCGTTTTGTTACAGATTTGATATGTATTTCCGTGATAGCAGAACCTTGAGATCAGGTGTAATATTTACGCTCGAAATCAAAAAGGTTGGTTCGGCCAACAGAAAAAAAATTAGTAGTGAGGTCAGTTACTGAAAGCAGAAGCAGAAGCAGAAGTAGAAGAACGGTTTTCAAATATGATATAACAAACAGATTGTGCCTGTTATGTCATATCTGATAAATGGCTCACTCCACTATCAATTAAGGGCTGAGCATGGAGGAATTTACATCTGAAGTAAATATGCAGGTTTTAGTATTATTTAGGGCAGATTATCTTGAGGCCTGCAATGACATCTGGCAGAAGCTCAATTGGGATACCCATTGTCATTTCTTCGTCTGTGATTTCGGTGTAAGCTCTGCTGCCGCTGCAGCCTACTGTAACTTCAATTTTGCCTTCTTTGTAGGTCTGCACCACACCATCGGAACAGAGGCTTTGTTTCCCTGCGAAACTGGTTTCAAGTCTGCCTCCGTTTTTGTACATATAAGCTTGAGTTAGTAACATTATTTGCTTTGGATTGCAAATGACAAGTACAACGTCCGGCATGAATGTGGTTTTTTCCAGGGGTGCGTACAGGACAGCTTCTGTAGAGTTAGGGGCAAGGGTCGGTACCATATCAATAGTACGCTTTGCAGCCTCCTGGGTACTGAACTGTTTTAAGCCCTTATAATAGAATTCTCCACTTGCTACTTTTGGAGGCAGTGCTCCAAGGCCCATGGCACCTGCTCCACCTTTGCAAGCCTGGTCCTCTCCCAGAGTATAAAATTCCTCTCCTGTTCTTCTCACTCTGTCAACAAGCTGGCAGTGTCTCATAGCCTCATCTACTTTTTCAATTCCCTCCGGAACCTGTTCTCCCTTTGGAACCAATTTCACTGCAACTGGAGAAGTCTTGAGTTTAAGGCATTCGAGCATTTCCTGTCCATAATTGTTGATTTCTTTTAAATCCATATTTATCACTCCGGGTATGAATCTTTATTAATTTTAAATGGAAGAAACAAAAAAATTGAATCTATATATTATATACACATGGTTGATAAGTTGTGATTAAATAAGACACAACCATATTCAATATAAGTATTCTTAAGTTTTGAATTAGAGAGGCGTTTTATCGCAGTACTCTCAATTTTTTTGAGAGTTTTGTTAATTTAAACTTCCTGCCTCAGACAGAAAATAAAGATTTATAATCATCAGGATTTAGTTTTCATAATTATATTGGGTTATCGCCTTATTTTTTGAGGCAAAAATTCTAAATTTTAAATCTGAATGAGTATAAATTAAGAACTAATCACTCATTAAGAACTAATCACTCAAGTTTGTCAAAAATTAGCTCCATTTTTCCCATTTCCCGGGCAAGGTTTTTAGAAATCAGACCGTTTTCGAGCCAGCAGGCATTCATTACCGCAGCCGGGACAAGGCAGGTGGGGGTGAGAGGAGCTTCAGCCATTTTCTGGGCAAGCACAGTCTCAGGGCCACCCATAAGGTCTTTCATGCCCATATCAAACTGTGTGCCCCATTTCCGGAGTTTTTCACAGGTGGTTTTGATATGCACATGGATGGTTTTGCCTTCTTTTGTAGCAATAACTTTTGTTGTATGTCCGCATACGGTATTGAGTGAAATTTCAGAAACCATTGTTTATCCTCCTGTAATCTGCATAGTCATCCGGGGTCGGAAGGGTTTTCAATGCACTATTATAAATGAGATATATGAGATTTCCCTTCTGGCCTGTATCTGAATCTCTTTTTCTCTTTCTTTTGTATTTAATTCATCATATATATTTTTCTGTGGCCAGCTTTTTGTGCCTCTTTTTAGACCGGTAACTTTATGGTCTTCGAATGCCACTTTTTCGGCTACAGTTACCCGTATGCAGGTGCTGTCCGGAAGTTAAGGTTTTTCTGGCGACATGATCGCAAAGTTCTTATACGATTCTATTCGTATTGCTAAGTCCATAGCAAATATGCTAATTATAGCATTCCTGTTAATACATTAATATATTAGCAGAGCAATTAAGCTACTGATAGGTATGCTTATGCCCTGAAAAAGGATCACTAGATCAAGATTACAGGATATTTACTATATGGATCATTTAAGGTTCCATTAAAAACCAGCTTAAGTAATACTAAAAATAACGTTAAGTATAAATCTTGGCTTAAATTTCAATACAATAACGAGGTTTTAATAATGAGATGGCAAGGCAGCTCCAGAAGAAAAGTTACCGGTGGAAAGGTTAATGCCGCCCGCGGAAAGCGCAAGTTTGAAATGGGCCGCGAATCTGCAGATACCCGTATCAGCGATGTAAAAAGAAAGAACATTCACACTATGGGCGGCAACAGGAAAGTAAGGCTTCTCCAGTCAAACGTTGCAAACGTGACCAATCCTAAAGACGGAAAGACAGTTACTGCACCCATTGAGACTGTAATTGAAAACACTGCAAACAAGCACTATGTCAGGCGTAACATTCTGACAAAAGGATCCGTTATAAGGACTCCTATGGGCACTGCTAAAGTTACAAGCAGACCCGGACAGGATGGAGTTGTAAACGCTGTATTAATTGAATAAATTGAATAATTGAAGAGAGCCCTGACCCCAGACCTGGGGTTCTGTGCCAATTTCCCTAAACCTTGTGCCGGTGGTCAACATGGACGAAATGATTCGACATATATTGGAAATTCTTGAAAATGATGCCCGAGCAAGTTCGGAAGAAATCGCAGCCCTGACAGGAATGTCTGCACAGGAAATTTCCCAGAAGATCGCAAAGCTTGAAGAAACAGGAGTTATCCGGCACTACAAGACCATAGTTGATTGGGACCTGGTTGGGGAAAACTACGTTTACGCCGTAATTGAGTTGAAGGTTACTCTCGAGCGTAACCAGGGCTATCAGGCAATTGCAGAAAGGATCTATAAGTTTCCGGAAGTCAGGTCTGTCAGGCTTCTGTCCGGAGACTATGACATCTCCCTTACCGTCCGGGGGAAGTCAATGAAGGATGTGGCTTTTTTTGTGGCAGAAAAAATCGCCACCCTTGACCAGGTCCAGAGCACGTCCACTCATTTCGTGCTGAAGACCTATAAAGAAGACGGGGTAATCCTCCACGAACCAGAGTCAATAAAGAGGCTCCCGGTATCGTTTTAAAGAGGGTACCAATTAAGATTTGATCCATCTTATCACATTTTATATTTTATCAAACTAATAAAGTTTTTTATAGGGGTGTTTGCTTGAGACCTCCATGCGATCCTTCAAAATTCGTTGCGGAAGCTGTAAAAAGTATCCCTCCATCAGGAATACGCCGTTTTTTTGACCTGGTTTCCGGACTTGAGGATATAATTTCCCTTGGTGTAGGAGAGCCTGATTTCATCACTCCCTGGCACATTCGTGAGATGTGCATCCACTCTCTAGAAAAGGGGCAGACTTCATATACCTCAAACTCCGGACTTCCGGAACTCAGAGACGAACTTACAAGAACCTATTACAGGCGCTATGGCCTGGACTATGATCCGGCATCCGAAATCCTGATTACTACAGGAGTAAGCGAAGCTCTTGATATAGCAATCAGGGCCGTGGTCAATCCCGGAGATGAGGTAATTGTGGTTCAGCCCTCCTATGTGGCATACGTCCCTTCAGTAATTCTGGCAGGGGGCAAACCTGTTATTGTTTCTACCCACAGAGACGATGATTTCAGCCTTACCGCAGAAGCCCTGAAACCTGCAATCACCAGTAAAACCAAGGCAATCGTCCTCAACTTCCCTAACAACCCTACAGGCGCAATTATGGAACAGGAAGGAATGGAGGATATCGCTGATCTTGTTGTTGAAAACGATTTATTTGTAATCTCAGACGAGGTTTATGAATGCCTGACTTATGAAGGCACCCATGTTCCGTTCTCGTCTCTTGAAGGTATGAAGGATCGGACTGTCATGCTGAACGGGTTTTCCAAGGCTTATGCAATGACAGGGCTCAGACTCGGCTTTGCAATGGGAGCTCCGGATATTATCCATTCAATGATGATGATCCACCAGTACTCCATGCTATGTGCCCCCATAACTGCCCAGGTAGGAGCAATCGAAGCCCTTCGCAATGGAAAAGGGGAAATGGAGCGGATGGTCCGGGAATATGACCGGCGCAGGCACTTTATCGTAAAAGGCTTTAACAGCATAGGACTTGAGTGCTTCAACCCGAAAGGCGCTTTTTATGCATTCCCCTATATCGGAGATACAGGCCTTTCCTCTTCTGATTTTGCAGAACGTCTCCTGAATGAAAAGAGGGTTGTTACAATTCCCGGAGATGTGTTTGGGGAAGCAGGTGAAGGATTCCTGCGGTGCGCTTATGCAGCATCTCTGGATGACCTTAGAAAAGCAATTGAGAGAATGGGAGATTTCGTAGACGGATTAAAACAATGAATTCGGCCGAAGCTTTATTCGATCTACTTTTACATTCTCATTTTATTTTTGTGATACTTTAATTTTTTACTTTGATCTCTTTTTTAGATTCAGCTTTCTTCATCGTCCAACCGCATGATAAGAGCGCGTACTTTATCATCCATTTTATCAATCAATTCGTTCATCTGGTTGTACCATTCGTCAACGTTTTTCTTTACCATCTGTTTCATTTCCTGGGGCTCGATAGCTACATATTCGTAGTAGTATCCCCCACTATCGATGGATCGTGTTTCCCTGTAAACAATTCCACAAGCTATAAGGTTCTGCAGGGAACGGTATGCAGTGCTCCTTTCCCTGCTGAGGATCTCTCCCAATTTTTCTGCTGTAAGAGGACCATGCGTAAGCAGAGCCTTATATGTGTCGATGTCAAGGGACTTCAGACCGAGTACACATTGTACCATGTCCTCGCATCTGAAGCTTGCTCTGATCATCTCATGAATAGAATTAACCATAAAACCACTATTTGAGGGCAGTTTGCCATATTGTTTTTTAAAATTTATTTTGAGCTCTTTGAGGATACCGGCAAGCACATTCAATTATATAAGGTAGATTGAGGATGCTCGTGAACTACCCCTGGGCTAAAGACCTGGGGCTTCCTAAGTCATAGACTACCTTCCGGAGTCTCCAAAGGCGTTAATTCGGGCAGTCCCTGCCCTACTATGTACCGCTCCGCCGCCTGATTCGGCTTTACAGGGTTTCAAGCTAGAGACGGTGTATTTTCCAGGACCTGATGAGCCTAACGGTTAACATATATTGCATTGGCCACTTGATTCTCGTAACCATTACTTAATATTATATTGGTTTCGATGTATATCAAGTCAAAGGATAACGAAACGAATATTGAAGAAGGTGACGCTTATATCTTCCAGGCTAAAGACCTGGGGGTTTTACGCTTCTTCTTATAAAATAGAAAACCTTATGCCGGCCTCCAAATATACTTTTTAAAAGCATAATCCCCAATCGTGTTAAGTATCATTATGTGTTATTTAGCTACCAATATTGGTGAATAGATTTATAAACTTATTTATATCAGTTAAATTTTATTATATTTATCCGGTAATATTTGCTAAATATTCCATTAGATTTTTTCAGACAGTTTTCATAAAAACGTACATGAAATTCTTCGAATAATAGGCACAAACAAATCACAGTACTTTTCAAATCACAGTACTTTCATGCCAAATAATAAATCCGGAATAATAAATCCGGAATAATAAATCCGGATTGATTCTGGTTAGTTAATTATATATATAATTTCCTGACTCAATAAGCTCTGAGTCCTTATGAAGCCCATTATCCCTGAAGATGAACGTTCCGAAGAACCTCTTGATACTGAGAGAATAATTTACCATCCTGACATGATAAAAGCCAATGACTGGGTTCTCACTGAGTATGAAGCTCCTTTCAGGGAATTATGTATTTTTGTTCCCTGCGCCAAGAGAAAGCCTTACCACGAAAGCCCATCCCATAAAAAATTCGACAGGATAATTTTTGGGATTGCAAAGCCCGAGGATGTACACATAGTAACCTTCGGAACCTGCGGGATTGCTCCAAGGGAACTTGATACTCAATACCCTTTTATGAACTACACTTTCATGATGGGCAAATGCAATGTGACAAAGATCAAGAGAGACTTCATAAAAATAGAAAGTGAAAGGATTGCCGCTTATCTTGAAAAGACGAGGACAAACTACAAGCACAGGATAGCGTACTGTATCGGAGATTTTCGGACTGCAATGGAAAAAGCCCTGGAAATAGTTGACATAAAAGTGGATATTGTCCCGAGGGAATCCACAATTCAGAGGATGATCCAGCCCGATAAATCCTTCATTTACAACAGCCTCTCATCTAAAGAGTACCTGCAGGACTTTTCCGACGCGATAACGACAGCCTTAAAACTTCCGGCAAAGGAGGTTGGTCTCCGGGAAGACCTGTCTGTTGACGACACAGACTGGTATGTCCTGTGAACCAACCCCACCTGTCGGGCTGATGCCCTCCAAGGAGGAGGAACTTCCCATTGTGCCTCCGCGTTCCCGGAGTTAAAGTTGTCCTCTAGCCAATCCGCCTGCAGGCTAGATCTCTATTTAGTCCTTGATGGAGTATAAGCTCCGCTCCGAAAGGAACTAAGTCTTTTATCGCATCAGGTCTTCCCTGTGTTTTTATGCTTGAAAGACAGAGGGGTGTCTCCTCTGCTTTTTATTCACTGAAAGCTTAGAACTTCGATACGAATGTCCTTGCCTGCCAGAGGGCAATGACCGCCAGGATGAGGATCAGGACCATCCACATGGTGTCTGCTCCCGGGATAATGGAGTTTACCCAGTAAGCATTGTAAGCTTCCATAGCAGCTGCCGTTTGTACCATATTTTTCCCTCCGTGCCTTTAGACATACCTGAGACAGGCATCCGAGCCCCGGACCTTTCCGAAGTCGGTGATCACATATTTGTGCAGCAGGAAATCTTTTTTGTAAATTCCCTCCTCATCGACTTTCTGTTCCACATCTTTCAGCATCCCCCCGGACGCCAGTTCGATGATATCAAAGTTGATGCTGTCCCTGCCGTAGGCGCTTTTCATGTTATATTCTTCCTGGATTTTTGAAACGATTTCGTAGTTCCAGTGTCCTTCCCCATCAAGGAACAGCTCCAGGATCCTGAACTTTATAGGCCGGTTCTTGCCCACTTTCACTCACCTCTCAGGGTTTCAAGTGCGCTTGTTTCTTCCGTAAACATGACGAAGCTGCCAATAACACAGAGGGTACCTCCGACAAGAATGGTCCACTGCGGGACATCTCCGAAGAAAAGGAATATGAAGATAATAGCACACAGACCGTAGAGGTTTCCTATCCCCTGGCCTCTCCCGACTCCTATCAGCGGGAAAGACTTGTACCAGCAGACGTAACAGAATCCAAAAGTGATTCCTGCAAAAATCAGAACCAGCAGTGTCAGAGGTTCAAATGCCTGGAGTGCAAAGGAGTACATAGGGTAGCCAACTATTGCCAGGATTGGCACGATAATGATCCACCAGATGATGTTTTCCCCAAGGAACCGAAGGGTAAGCCCCACATCAGGCTCGGAAATATCAAGCCCTTTGCCTGCAATTGCACCTTCTATTCCCCAGCCTGCAGCAGCCATCAACCCTCCCAGGTATCCAATCCAGGGGACGCTTCCTGCAGCAAGCTCGGTTATAACCCCGCCACCAAAGATTGTGATTCCACCAAGAATAATGATTATAATTCCGGTTGCTGCCCTCTTGCTGATCTTTTCCCCATACCAGTAATAAGCAAGTACCGAGCCGATCACAGGATAGAGAAGGGCAGCAACGGCTGCGAATGCTCCGCCAATAAAGCCCATGGCCATAAAGGAACCAAGAATTGCTATGGGCCCCCCGAAGATTGAGGCCAGGAAGAACCATTTGGAACAAGGGTGGAATTCCTTAAGTGTCCGGCCCAGTTCTCCGAATTTTCCAAGCACCCCATTCCAGAGCATGAGGGCCAGCATAACTGTAAGTGCATTAAATGCGGTAATCAGAGCCGCTGTTACAACCAGGGACACTGCATCTCCACTGGTCTCGGCAATAACCCCATACATCTCATCAAAAGGGTTCAGTACCCACACAACAGTTCCCGGCAGGTACCAGATGCCCCAGAAAACAGCACAAAAAAGGGCCCACATGTACCCTTTACTGATTTTTCGTTTGCTTTCCTGCGCTTTCAAAGCTTTCAGATCCATACCAACTCCCCCCTTTTGTTAGAGTTATTGGGCAGGTGTACCGGGAGCCCGGCCTGTATAGCCTTCCTGGGACTCCCGAAACTGCCTGCTCTTCTGATTATCAGCGCTTCAGGGCTGCCTTTACCTTGGTAACGGCATCTGTTGCACTTTCTCCGTAGATGTTTGCCCCAATCTTGTCAGCCCAGTCCTGGGTAACCGGAGCTCCTCCGACCATGGTCTTGACCTTATCACGGACGCCTGCTTCTTTGAGCTGTTCCTCAATCTGAATCTGGTTGACCATGGTGGTGGTCATAAGGGCGGAACTTGCAACAATGTCAGGCTTGAGTTCCTTTGCCTTTTCAACGAAGGTCTTGATGGACACGTCTCTTCCGAGGTCTACCACTTCAAAACCTGCAATGTTGAGCATGGAGGCAACGATGTCCTTTCCGATGGAGTGGATGTCTCCTTCGATGGTCCCGATGACGACGGTCCCGAGCTTTTTAGTCTGGGATTTCCGCTTCTCCATCTCGGGGGTCAGAACGTCGACTCCTGCTTTCATTGCTTCTGCGGCTGCAAGCACATGGGGCAGGAAAAGAGTCCCCTGCTCGAACTGTTCACCTACGTACAGCATGCCTGCGGTATAGCCGTGTTCGATGATTTCTACCGGGTCGACCCCGGCGGCAAGGGATTCATTTGCTGCTTCAGCTGCCATATCTTCATCAAACTCGGTGATCGAAGCTTTTGCTTTTGCTATAATCTCTTCTTTGCTTGCCATTTTTATCCCTCCCTGAAGGCTCTGTCAGCCTTGTCGACAACTGCTTTCATGGCCTTGAGGATGTCTGCATCGATTGGTTTTACTTCATGGTGCTTGAGGACATCCATCACCTTTTCGTTTGCCGCGGACGCAAGGTCCTTGGAGCCGGCTGCTGCCCAATCTCCGAACATGCGCCTGTCGATGAGCATGGGGTCGGAGGGGTAGTCTACAAGCATCCTCGTCTGCTTAAGGGCCAGGAAGTTGTTTCCGATTCCTACCTTCTGAATGGATTCGACTGCCAGGGTTTCGGTAGAAACCGGAATTCCCTGCATTGCTTTCTTTGTCATTTTGATGATGTCGTTGTCGATGACCAGTTGTTCCATGGAGAAGGTCATTCCTAGCTCAAGCATCCCGGCGCCGTAGAGGGTGTTAGCCCCTGCGAGGGCGGGAAGGAGGCAGGTCATGGTCTTCTCGTGTCCAGCCTGGTCGTCCGGGATCTTTGCATCAGACTAGGTGCCTGCCACGAATGCGGGGAGGCCATAGAACTGGGCGAGCTTTGCGACAGCAGCGCTGATCAGGCCGAGTTCGGGAGATCCGACGGGCGCAGTACCCTTCTTCAGGTCGAAGGTGGTGGTGGAACTTCCGTACCAGACTTTGGTTCCGGGCACTGTGAGCTGGGCAAGGGTGATACCGGAGAGGACTTCGGCGTTGTGGGTAACAAGAGTTCCTGCAAGGTATACAGGAGAAGACCCGCCGGACATTGCCATACTCAGGACGTTTACAGGGATACCAAGGCGGGCACCCTTAATGATGACCTGGCAGGCGTTGACACTCAGCTCAAGCGGGCTGGTCGGACAGAGCAGCATGGAGAAGATCGGTTTTTTCCTTGCTTCTTCTTCGTTGCCGCCGTAGTAGGCTTTTGCAATGTCCCAGTAGTATTCGACGTTTTCGCCGACAGGGTCAATGTGGTGGAAGTGTTTTGCGGTGTTGGTAAGAGGGGTGAAGGTCTCATGGACGTCCTGGGCGCCTTTTCCGGCCCAATCCCTGGCAGACACCGGGAGGGAGAAGTAGTCAATATTTTCGGCCCAGTCACAGAGCCTTGCAATTTCTGCAATGTCCTTCTCTACTGAATCCACTGTGACATACTTCCCGTCCTTGTACCTGCACATCTTGACCCCTGTCCCGAAACAGGTCCAGTGCACCTTACCCCCTGACTCCTGTACGGTATTGTACTTCTTGTCGCGTCCCCAGAGCACAAACCTCGAGGGAGCGAGCTGAAGGGCTCTTCTTACAAGATATTCGGGGATCTTTACGATCTGAGTCTTTTCGTCAACATCACAGCCGTTTTCCTTGAAGATCTTCCTTGCCTCGGCATCCGAAACCTGGATTCCGGGGTTCATCAGGACTTCCATTGTAGCGTAGTGGATAGCCTTTAACTCATCATTGGTGAAAAGGCTCAGTCTCACGCCCTCAAGGTAATCAAATCCTGCAAATGCATTACATTGTGCCATTTTCGTTCTCCTTTATTTTCAAATTTATTTACTTTACTTCTATTTGCCTTTCATCTGCAATAGGGGAAAATCCACGTTTTTCCCATGGGTTGGACTTCAACGGACTGTGAAGAGGGAATAAATTTTATTTTACAGGGGAAGGGTTGAAAACCTTCTTTAAAATCCCTGTTTGAGAAAACCTGTTAGCTTACGGCTACAGGCCTCTAAAAAAAGGAAAACTCGGTGTCCTCCCGCTCCCTTCTTTGAAACCCCTGTCTATAGTCTCCACTATCCGCTTTCCCGTAACTTTTCGAAAAGACCGCCATTTCGTCCCTGTGTGACTGCAGGGAAAAAACCGCGCCACATTTTGGCAAAGTCCTGTACCCTTTCCGGATTAAGCCCCCCTTGGCTTCAATTATTTCCGGATTAATTTATACTACTCTGTCGATTTTATTTTATAAAATCCGTCTATATATAATTTCCTGATAACTTTTAATTTGATTTTTCGATAGAGCTCATCTTTCGCGTTTACCTTCCGGTCTGTTTTCTAAAGAGATCGCAGGAGTTGATCTTGACACCGAGCAGCTTTTCAATGTTCATCTTTGCAGCAATGCCCTTTGCAGCTCCTGGCACGGAGGTGATAACGCCAATATCAAGCTCTTCACGCAGTTCCCTCATGATATGTTCGTCTGAGAGGTCCATTGTGCCAACTTTAAGCTTCTTTGCCACGTACTCTTTTGCGTCTTTTATCCTCATGTTCTTTGAGAATTCCATCCTTGCTACAAGGTCTCCGGCTGCTCTCATCCCGGTCATCCCGGAAGCCATTATGTGGGAAATCGGCATACCCAGCGGGTCGCCGACCCCTACCTATATGCCGTCTACGCCAGCAATTTCGACCATTGCCTTGCTTGCCCTTGTAACGGCATCGATTGGAGGAGTCTCAAGCATCGGAATTCCGCCGACACCCATACCCATGTCAACGTGA
>NZ_JJOV01000005.1:3759-27978 GCF_000979385.1 Methanosarcina sp. 2.H.A.1B.4 | reverse complement strand
ACCTGCGGAACGCGGGGAAGAGCTTGGGGACTTGCCCTCAATAGAGGGAGGAATGAACCAAGAAGCCACTCAGTCTTTAGCTGAGTGGTAGTTCACATGATATCATTAACAGCATTCCGCGTTCTGGACTTTATCTCTTATTTTTATATCTGCCCTTTATCCAGTCTTTCCGGGAATAGAATTGCACCTGACATACATATTTAATATTTTTGTGCAGACGCTGCCGAAAAATATTTATTCTACTGTTCTACCCTTTTCCTCTCCAGGAAAGTTATTATCTCCACGGGATTGCTGAATTCTGGATCCGGGTATTATGTGCTCGAAAGTGAGGCATTTTAGCATCAATATTATTCTTTACAGGAAGATTTAAGGAAAACTGTTCATTCTCTTCCAGAGCATTTTCCGATCTGCATCTCCTGTTTTCTGTCCTTTCTGACGTTTAACCCTTCTTCCTTCGGAAATTTAATATTTTATACAATTTCTCCTGTTCTTATATGCGGTTTCTGCACCCGTTTTCAGAAAGGTTTATTAAGTTATCTTATTATAATATAATTTAAAGTTATTTCGGGTCAGCTGAATACTATCGATTACCATATATATATAAAGTAAGATTACATGTACTTTATACACATTATTTAAATTTGTCAGATTGAATCTATTTAATTATATTACACTGACGTTTCATGCTAACAAAAAACTGCAGACATAAGGAAACCCGGGACCCGAATTTATTGTTAGAGGTATTTTCATGAGAACTGGACAGAGGGACGTGCACAATACACCGCTTAAAAGGCGACTGTCAATAACCTATGAGGAGCTCGAGACTCTCAAAAAATCAATAAAGATTTCGGTTCTCAATGAACTGCAGGCCGAAATGGAAAACAGTTCCGATCTGGATTCCTTTAAGGACCAGATCCTTTCCGAAATCAGAACCGAATTGAAGGGGCTCCCTGATTCTGCATCACTAAAGGCTTCAATTATTAGCGAACTGCGAGCCGAATTCAGTTCTGGCAAAGATAATGGCTCTGCGACAGCGGACCGGCGGCTGAAGGAACTGGCAGGAATTCAGGACGGGCTTGTCAGGGAACTGCTTGACCAGAAAATGCTTATAAAACAGCTGGAAAAAGACCTCGAAAAACTCTCCGGAGCGCTGGGAGGCATGCAAAATACTGTTTCTTTCTCTCCCCCCTCGCCTCCCTCTTCTCCTTCTGTTTCTCTTCCCATCCTCGAAGACCCCCTTGACCTTCCTCCTCTCTCCAGAAAACCAACGCGTAAACTTGAGTTCAGGAAAGAGAACCATTCCGCACACGAGCTTATTGATTTCAGGGAAGCTCCTGCATCCCTGCCAGGCACAAATGCAAAAGTTCAGCTTAAGATAAGGGAGGTTGAGCCCGAGGAACTTGACGAACAGGAGGTTGTCGAAACAAAGTGTGAGTATATCATCGCCGAGAGCGGGGATCGAAAACGGCTTAGAGGCAACCTGAGGCAGTCGACTCCAGTAAGAGAAGCCCCGGCGGGACAGTTGTTCCCTCCAAGTTCGAGATCTTCTATGAGGCGCCAATCTCCTGTGAATGCAGACCCTGTAAGAGCCCGACCCGATGAAGATTATAAATGCGAGTACATAATCGCCGAAAAGGCTCCAAAAAAGCGTTTAATCGATGAGTCCGTGGATCTTAGGGATACTGATGATGCGGAAATCATAACCTGCAATCGGAAAGACCCCCAGGCGTAATGAGGCTGAAAAAACGGAGACATCCTCAAAAACGCAAAACCTCAGAGGCATTCTGTGTACATAAAAGAAATCGAGTTCGTTAATTTCAAGTCCTTTGGAAAAAAAGTAAAGATTTCCTTTTTCAATGACTTCACCACTATTTCCGGTCCTAATGGGAGTGGGAAGTCAAACATCATAGATGGGATTCTCTTTGCGCTCGGGCTTTCGAGCTCCAGGACTCTCCGGGCTGAAAAACTTACGGATCTTATTTACAATGGAGACGAGGCAAAAAAGCCTGATTTTGCCCAGGTTACGATCCGTTTTGACAATACTGACCGCAAGATGCCGTTAGAGCTTGATGAGGTTGAGGTCTCAAGAAAGGTCAAGCGGACAAAAAATGCGTACTACAGCTACTTTTACTTTAATGGAAAAGCCGTAAGCCTGGGGGAAATCCATTCCCAGCTTGCAAAGGCAGGAGTCACGCCTGAAGGTTATAATGTGGTAATGCAGGGAGATGTCACGCAGATCACCTCCATGACCTCTGTAGAAAGGCGGAAAATCATTGACGGAATTGCCGGGGTTGCCGAATTTGATGAGCGTAAGCAAAAGGCGCTCGGGGAACTGGAAATCGTCAGGCAGCAGGTCGAACGCGTGGACATCATCCTTGAAGAGGTGCGTACCCAGCTTGAAAAACTCGCAGGGGAACGAGACCAGGCACTGAAGTACCAGGCTCTGAAGACTGAAAAAATTAAATTTGAAGGCTATGTCCTGCTCTCCAAACTCAAGGATGCCAGAACAGAACTGGAAAATGTGGACAAAGAACTTGCAGGGAAAGAAGAGCACTTTGAAAAAGTCCAGGTACTGCTGGACGAGAGGGTTAAGGAATTAGAAGCCCTTGAACAGGCCCTGGAAACAATTTCCCTTGAAATCCGGAAAAAAGGGGAAGACGAACAGCTGCAGGTCAAAAGGGAAATCGAAGAGACAAAAGGGGAAATTTCCCGCTGTGTGGACAGCATTGAGCTTTCGGAATCCGAACTTGAAGACGCTGACGCAAAGCGCAGAAAGGCGTTTGTTGATATCGACTCCACAAAGGGCAAGGTAGGGGAGCTCGAAGAGAAAATCGAAACTGAAAACGTGAGAAAAGAAAGCATCTCTTCTGAGCTGTCCGAGAGAAAAACCGAGCGTATGCTGCTTCAGAGCAGGATTGCGGATGTGGATGCAAAGTTTGCAGCAACAAGGGACGAGCTCATGGCTGCCCGCAAGAAACTTGAGGACATTAAAAACAAAAAAAATGAGCTTATCCGAAATGAGGACCGGCTCCTTGATACCCTCCGGAGAAAATCGTCGGAATTGCGGGATATCGAAAACCAGATCAGGGATGCAGAAGCTGCATTCACCGCCTCTGACAGTGATACTCTTTCTGTCCAGTATGAGATTGAGAAGCTTACGGAAAACCTGGAGTCCCTGATAAAAGACCGTGACGATGTCGAGAGCAGCCATTTCAGGGTCAAGGAAGACATAAAGAAACTTGAGAGCAGGCTTCACGGGCTCCAGCAGGAATATGCAATTGCCGAGGCAAGGGTCCGGGCTTCGGAACAGGGAGGCGGATATTCAAGGGCTGTGGAAATGGTAATCGGAGCTTCCAGGCAGAATGAACTCTTTGGAATTCACGGGACCATTGCCCAGCTGGGAAAAGTTGACCGCAGGTATGCGGCTGCCCTTGAGGTTGCTGCAGGTAACAGGATGCAGGCAGTTGTTGTAGATAATGATGGGGATGCTGCAGAGGCAATCGAATTCCTGAAACGGAGAAAGGGCGGAAGAGCTACCTTCCTTCCGCTTAATAAAATGAGGGATTCCAGGCGGCTTGAAAGCCTCGGTTATGAAAATGGAGTAATAGGGTACGCAATTGACCTCATCGAATTTGACCCCGACTTCGAACCTGCTTTCTGGTATGTTTTCCAGGATACTCTTATTATGGAAAACCTTGCCAGCGCCCGCCGTTTCATGGGAAAGGCGAGAATGGTCACCCTTGAAGGTGAACTCCTTGAAAAGAGCGGGGCAATGGTTGGAGGTTCTCTTTCTTCAAAATCGGGGATCTCTTTTGCAGCAGCGGAAAAAGACAAACTCCTTGAGCTTGCAGGCGAGATTAAATCCCTCGACGCAAGCCGGACTGCAGCGATCAGTAAACAGGACAACATTGAAAGCCACGTTTTTGAGTTGAGCAGGAAGATCCGCGACTGTGAGGCTACCATCTCCAGAAAAGAACTCGAGCTTCAGGAAATCGCCGGCAGAGGAACTAAACTTACAGAACTCCTTGAAGCTAAGCAGGCAGACCTGAGAGCAATTGAAGAGTCCAGGACAGAACTCAGGGCTGAAATGGACAGTGTAATTGCAGAAAAGGCTGAAAAAGAAGGCGCTTTGGCTGAACTTGAGGTACAGGTTGCCGAAATTGAGGCAAAGCTTGCTGATTCTCCTCTTCCCGAGATCAACAAAAAAGCCGAGTTTGTAGACGAGGAAATCCGGAGGCTTGACGGCAGGATCAGGGACACCGAAGCAAACCTGAATGCCTTGCAGCTCGAAAAAGAGTATGCTGAGCAGAAGATTGCCGAAGCTAAAGAACTTATCCGGGAACTCGATGAAAAGAAAGCTTCAAGGCGTGAAAAAGTAGATTCTCTCAGGACAAAAATTGCGGAACTTGAAGTGCAGCTTCTGGAAAAACAGAACCGGGAACTTGAACTTTCCGACGAGCTTATGGGGCTCCAGAAAGAAAGGGAAAATGTTCAGGCCGAGTACAGTGCAGTAAAGCGCAGGGTCAGTATAGCCGCAACCACCCTTGAAAAGGCAAAACAGCAGGTACTTACGCTCACAGCTACGAGAAGTGCACTTTTTGACCAGGAAAAGCAGCTGCTTGAAGAGATACAGAGAAGGGGCATAGAAGAATCCTTAGAGGTCCCGAGTTACGAAACCGTTTACATAAGGATCCAGGCAATCGAAGAAGCCCTGCGCAGGCTAGAACCTGTAAACATGAGGGCAATCGATGAGTATAACGAGGTGGAACTCAGGCTTTCGGACCTGCAGGGCAAACGCGACACTCTCTTTACCGAAAGAGAACAGCTCCTTGAACGCATTGACCAGTACGAGCAGCTCAAGCGGGACACCTTTATGGAGGCTTATACAAGCATAAATGCCAATTTCAAAGAGATTTTTTACGAGCTTTCCGACGGCATGGGAGAACTCCTGCTGGAAAACCTTGATGATCCCTTTGCCGGAGGAATGACCCTCAGGGCTCAGCCAAAAGAAAAAACTCTCCAGCGTATAGAAGCCATGTCCGGAGGAGAAAAGAGCCTTACCGCACTTGCCTTTATTTTTGCAATCCAGCAATACCGTCCCGCTCCTTTCTATGCCTTTGACGAGATCGACATGTTCCTTGACGGCTGGAACGTGGAGAGAGTCTCAAGGCACGTTAAAACTTCAGGCTCAAAAGTCCAGTTTATTGTTGTTTCCTTAAGAAAACCCATGATCCAGGCGGCAAGCCGGACTATCGGGGTTACAATGCAGGAGAATAACATCACGAGTATTACCGGAGTGAAGTTTAATGGCTGAACTTATAGATAATTCGGCACTCAATATTTCCGGACTTCCTTCCCCCGATGTTCGTGAATCGGGGGAAAAGAACTCTCTTTTTTCAGACCCCGAAGTTTTCGGGCTTCCGACCACTCTTTCATGCCTCGGCGTTGATTGGACTCTGCTCGACCTTTCAGAGTTTGATTCCTATGAGCCCCTGGGTATCCTGGTCGAACTTGCAAAGGACGGGAAGATCGATCCCTGGGATATCGATGTTGTGCAGCTAACTGACAGTTTTCTGCAAAGGATAGAAGAGCTCCAGAAAATGGACCTGAGGATTTCCTCAAGGACTCTCCTTTATTCAGCTGTCCTCCTCCGCATGAAATCTTCAGTAATTCTCGGAACGGAAGAAGAAGAAGATTTTGACTCTGGATTTTTCGATGATGAAGACCTCCCTGCGCCTGATGAGTTTCCTATCCCAAAGTTGCCTGTCCGCCGCCTTTCCACAAGGCCTGTCACACTGAATGAACTTATTCTGGAGCTTAAAAAAGCTGAAAGGACACTCTCAAGGAAAAACGAAAAGAAAGCCCGTCTGGCTGCAGAAGAACCTGATATTTCCCCGGATCCCCTTACTACCGGAGACGTGCTCGGGATTGCCCACGACGAGGCGATCGGTTCGAGGCTGGTACTTATCTGGGCAAGGCTTGTTGAACTATTTATGAAGCAGCCTGTTGTGGAGTTTTCTGACCTCCTTAAACTGAGTGAAGACAGGATCATGGATTACCTTTCCCTCCTCTTTCTTGCTTCGAGCAGAAAGATCTGGCTTTTCCAGAGTGAACTTTTCGGGGAATTGTATATTTATCCCGGAGAAGAATCAGGTTTTTCTACGGAAGGCAACCCATCTCCCTACCCTCAGATAAAACAGGGCTTAACAGGAGATGTTTCAGAGCCTGAATTTTCCCTGGAAGACAATTTTGCAGATAGTAAACCTCCGGTTGAGTACGCTGATGGAGAGCCTGATGAAGCCGGGTATCCAGAGGTTCTGTCCTTTGAGCCGGAACATATAGATGTAGACTCTCCTGAAGAAACACGTTAACTCAAATGAAAAATAACCTTATCCTCTTTTCTGGTCGTGAAACTTATGAGTGAGCTTGAAATTATCGAAGCGGCTCTTTTTGCTGCGGGCAGGGCAGTAAGCCTTGAAAAACTTATGAAAATTACCGGAAAGCCAAAAAAGAATGTCTTTTCGGCAGTGCAGGAGCTGATGGAGGCTTACTCTTCCCGGGGATCAGGCCTCGAAATTCTGGACCTTGGAGACCGCTACGTTATGCAGGTTAAGCCAGAGTACTCCGAACTTATGCGGGACGTTGCCCCAAAAGAACTATCAGCCCCCAAACTCCGGACCCTCTCTATGATTGCTTATCATCAGCCTCTGCTCCAGTCAGACCTTATCGAAATGAGGGGCAGTGGAGCCTATGATCATATAAAAGACCTGATTGAGAGAGGATTTGTTGAGTCTGTGCCCAGCGGGAGAAGCAGGCAGCTCTCTACAACCCCGCTGTTTGCAGATTATTTCGGGCTCAAAAGAAATGACCCTAAAGACATAAAGGAAAAAATCGTTGAATTATTGAGGTTGCAGGGAGGGCAGAGTGAGATAAACCTCTGGGTTGGGAAAAAGATCATTGCTGTGACTCCAATGTATGAGTCCCTTATGGGCATGTGCGGGATTAAAGACTATTTTGTTGCCAATGCTTACCGCCCTTCAAAGGAGGAAATTTCCCGCCTGCTTGAGGCTGATGTGCTTGTGGTCTCTGCCGGCTACCTTGATACCGTGAAGCAGCATTGCGATGGGGAAATCCTTGAGGTGCGTTCAACAACCTTTGAAGACCTTATCGAGGCAGTCTCTTTAATCTCTGAAGAACTTTCTGATGAGGTAGACTCCGAAACAGTGGAAAACACTCTTCGGAAGATCAGGGAGACGCGGGAAAAATACGTATCTTCGGCTTTCCTAATTGAGAGGAAGGTAAAGCCTGCAACTGAGATGGTCTCAAGGATCGTAAACGACCTCAACATAAGGATTTCTACAGACGGTATCCTTGTTGCTCCGGATTACGGGACTTCACGCGAGGGAGTGAGCATAGATAAAGGGGCAAATATTCTGATACCTACTCACCGCACTGTAGAGGGCGACCTTCTCGAGAGGGTCTGCAAAAAATATGATTCCCTCCTTGAAGGCTTGAAAAACTTTGAAGAATGAGGCACCTCAAAGCCAATGCGGGTGCCACTTTCTCCTTTAATTTTTTTTAATTCACTGGCGCCCATAATTTAAGCTTTTCTGTTCCATTTATATTCTATATATATAGTATTTATATAGTATGCGAGGCATTTAACTATAGCTTTATATACTGGTTAGAGGATATTACTTTTGCTTTATATACTGAGGGTTGACTAATGAGCGAATCTAGCATTAAAATTGAAAACGTGGTCGCATCCACCAAACTCGCTGAAGAGTTTGATCTAATTGTGATCGAATCCGAGTTCGAAGGCGCCGAGTACAACAAGCAGAAGTTTCCAGGGCTCGTCTACAGGGTTTCTGACCCCAAAGCCGCTTTCCTGGTCTTTACTTCCGGAAAGGTTGTCTGCACAGGAGCAAAAAATGTCAATGACGTGCACACAGTTATTGGCAATATGGCAAAAAAGCTGAACGGTATAGGGATCCCGACAATCGAAAACCCGCAGATTACTGTCCAGAATATAGTTGCCTCCGCAGACCTGCACACTATTCTTAACCTCAATGCAATTGCAATCGGGCTTGGGCTTGAGAATATCGAATACGAACCCGAGCAGTTTCCGGGGCTTGTGTACAGGATCGATGTACCTAAGGTAGTTGTCCTTATCTTCAGTTCCGGAAAACTGGTAGTTACAGGCGGGAAATCCCCTGAAGACTGTGAGAGGGGTGTAGAAGTAGTCCGTCAACAGCTCGACAACATGGGGCTTTTATAAGAATCCTCATATTTTTTAATCTATTATATCCATTATATCCATTAAATCCATTAAATCCATTAAATCTGTCTCCGGTGGAAAGGATATGGATAGAATACTTATATAAAAACGGATTCTGCGATACGCGTAGAGGCTCCGGCAAAGGATATGTGTGAAACGTGAATAATGCAGATGTTTGCATCCTCATTCCTACCCTTAACGAAGTTGCAACGATAGGGGAGCTCATTAAAGATTTCAAGAAAGAAGGGTTTTCCAACATTCTGGTAATCGATGGAAACAGCAGGGACGGGACAGCGCAGATTGCAGAGGCAGAAGGCGCAAGAGTTGTCTTGCAGACTAAAAAGGGCAAGGGACAGGCAGTGATCCAGGCTTTCGAAATTATCGAGAGCCCTTATGTGGTAATGGTCGATGGAGATGGGACCTATCTTGCAAGAGAAGCTCCTTCTCTCCTTGAGCCTGTTCTGGAAGGAAAAGTTGACCATGTTATAGGTAGCCGGCTGGATAATTATTCCCCGGGGGCTTTTACAAAGCTTAACCTTGTGGGCAACCGCCTGATTAATATGTTTTTTAACCTTGCTTACGGAGTACATTTAACAGACATTCTCTCAGGCTACCGTGCGTTTACTCTCGAGAGTGTGAGGGACCTTGAACTTAACAAGGCCGGCTTTGAAATAGAAACCGAAATCTCTGTGGAATGCATCCTGAAAAAACAGAGGGTTGAAGAAGTCCCGATTACTTATCTCCCCCGAAGTGAAAAAGGTGAAACCAAGCTAAACCCTGTAAAAGATGGAATCCGAATCGGATCTACCATTTACAGGCTTGCAAAAGTGCATAATCCTATGTTTTACTTCGGGGTTATAGGCTTTTTCTTTATTATGGCAGGCCTGTTTACGGGAACCTATGTGGTATTCCAGTGGCTTCAGGGAATCACCCGCATCCCTCTTTCGATTCTCACAACACTGTTTATTATATTCGGTCTTCAAATGTTCATTTTCGGGATGATCAGTGATCTTATAGTAACTCTCCACAGGCAAACAGTCAGCTTAATCCAGGAGAAAAATAAGCAGAGAAAATAATAAGAAATCTCTGTGTTTTCTGATCGCTGCACATTTTTTAAGCATTCTACAGGTCTTTTCCTGTACTTATTTTTTCTCCGGATCTACTTTTTCATCTCATTTTTCATCCTCATCTTTCATCCTCATTTTTCATCTCATTTTTCATCTCATTTTTCATCTCATTTTTCAAGTTTCTTCTAATATTACTCTCTCCTAAACTCAACTTTACTTGTTATCTACTCAAAACAACTTTTAATAATTCTCTATGATATACTTATTTTAATCCTGTGCTATCTATTTTCGGCATCTATCTACAGCTAAGTAAAGTAAAGTTGATTAAGGTTAAAGTTAGTTTTTTAAATAGTGTTATATATAATTACTAGCCTTTTAGGATCTAACTCACAATCCCTTTACTTACTTATGAATCTTGCATGATGATCTTACAGATAAATGAAAGCTTGAGGTACTAAATATGACAATTGTGGAAGATGCACAAAAAGGAATTATCACTGAAGAGATGAAGATAGTTGCAAAGGACGAAGGACTTGACCCTGAATTTGTCCGCCGTGGCGTTGCAGCCGGAAGAATCGTTATTCCAACCTCTCCCTACAGACAGGTAAAGCTCTGCGGTATTGGAGAAGGGCTCAGGACCAAGGTCAATGCCTCCATTGGTGTGTCCTCAGACATTGTGGATCCAGAGATGGAAGTCCAAAAGGCAATAGCTGCAGAAAAAGCAGGCGCTGACACCCTCATGGAGCTCGGGACCGGCGGAGACTTCCTCGCTATCAGGAAAAAAGTCGTTGACAGCATCTCTCTATCAGTTGGTTCAGTGCCTCTTTACCAGGCTTTCATTGAAGCTGCAAGGAAGTATGGTTCAATCGTGCACATGACAGAAGACGAGCTCTTCAACGCAACCGAAGCCCAGGCAAAGCTCGGAACCAACTTCATGGCAATCCACACTGGTATCAACAACATTACCCTTGACAGGCTTAAAGCCCATGGCAGGTACGGCGGTCTCTGCTCCCGTGGCGGCGCCTTCATGAGCTCCTGGATGCTCCACAATGAAAAGGAAAACCCACTTTTCGCAAACTTCGACTACCTCGTTGAAATCCTCAAGGAACACGAAGTTGTCCTCTCCACCGGAAATGGAATGCGTGCAGGTGCAATCCACGACGCAACCGACCGCGCCCAGATCCAGGAATTGATTATCAACTCCGAGATGGCTGACAGGGCACACAAGCAGGGCCTGCAGGTCATTGTCGAAGGTCCTGGCCACGTCCCCCTCGACCAGATCGAAACCAACGTAAAGCTCATGAAGGAAATGAGCGGTCACAAGCCCTTCTACATGCTCGGTCCTCTCGTTACTGACATCGCCCCCGGCTACGACCACATCGTAACCGCAATCGGCGCATCCGTATCCGCATCATGCGGCTGTGACTTCCTCTGCTACGTGACTCCTGCAGAGCACCTTGCACTCCCTAACCTCGAAGACGTCATAACCGGAGTCAAGACCTCCAGAATTGCAGCTCACGTCGGCGACATGATAAAGTACCCCGAAAGAGCAAGACAGTGGGACCTTGACATGGGTAGAGCAAGAAGAGAACTTGACTGGGAAAAGATGTACTCCCTTGCAATCGACCCTGAACACGCAAGAGCAGTCAGGACCAGCAGGGCACCCGAAGACACCGACGCATGCACAATGTGCGGCAACTACTGCGCCCTGAAGATCGTCAACCAGAGCTACAACCTCGCAAAATAAGCAAGTAGTCTCGCAAAAAAAGTAAGGCTTTTGGCCTTTACTTTCTTTTCTTTTGTTTTTGTTTTTGTTATTTTCTGTTTTTTCTGTTTTTGTTATTTTTAGTTTTTGTTGTTTTTCAGTTTTTTAGTTTTTCTATTTTTTCCCTGGGTTTTTTTCCTGTATTTTTTGTGAATTCCGGATTTATGCTTTTTCCGAAATTGACTCCGCAATTTTCAGCAGTTCGTCTTTTTCGATGTAGGCTAAGAAGTTCAGTTCAACGTCCCCAATTTTCCAGCTTAACCGCTTAGTCCCTCTCTCCGGGTCTCCAGGTTCTTCATAATACTTCCCTTCTTTTCCGTTGATGGTGATATCTTCGGCCCCTTTCGTGAGCGTGGATTCCCTGAGCTCTCCTTCGTACACCTTTTCCGTAAGTACCATGACTTCGTCTTCTTCCCTATTAACATATGTCAGGGTGACCGTTTCGTAAACCTGTCCGTTAGGTGCTGCTTTCCCATTATTCCTTGACATTGAATGGCTGAAGGCATAGCCTTCGGGCAGGTATTCCGGGACCAGAGGTTCAAAACCGGCATGCTCTTTGATTTCTTCCAGGGGAACTTCTCCCGGTTTTTCCGGATCCTCCGTGAGCACTATCGGGGCCGATTCCACGGTAATTATTTCTGTCCCTTCAGGGATCTCGAACTCAAATTCGGAGTCCGGAATCCCCGTATTGATTTCCAGGTCAAGGATTTCTATTTTCTGCACCAGGTTTCCGTTGCTGTCATATGTTTCATACTTTAAAGGCATCCACATTTCTTTATCTATCCAGATTTTTGTCGGACCAAGGGAGATCTCTTCATTTTCATCTTCATTTTCATCTTCAGTTGCTTCTCCATCTTCATTTTCATCTTCATTTTCATCTTCAGTTGCTTCTCCATCTCCCAATTTCGGAACTGCCTCAAGCAGGTACGCAGGTCTACCGGCAACTGCCTCTTCACCTAACAGCGTAACCTCAGTCTGATTAAGGAAATACTCTATGCCGCTTATGTAGTCAGATTTCGTTTGCTCTTCGTATTCCGGGAGTTTTACTTTGTAAACCGTGTTTGTCTCCGGCATGTAGTCCCAGCTGAATTCTCCGTCCGAAACCGTAAGCTGTTCACCGTCTCCCCCTCCAATATTTTTTGAATAGGTCTTCATCATCCCCGGTTTTTTATACATAATTTCTATCTGACCTTCCCATTGGTTTTCCAATGTCTCTTCTCCGGCGCAGGAGGTGATGTACATGGTATACGAGTAATCCTGGATGCTGGCTTCTTTTTGCTGCATCTGTTCTGCGATATCTTCCACATTAAGTTCCTGTTCCTGACATCCAGACACAAAAAGGGTCATAGTTATGAGGAGCAGTACCGTCAGTACTTTTCTTGATGTCATTTTCATCATCGCCTGATTTTCATGTTTTTTCCTTATTTTTTTATTTATCAGGGCGTTTTTCAAGCATTTTCCCGTACGGATTCCGCAATTTTCAGCAATTCTTCTCTTTCCAGGGAGGTGGTAAGGCTCAGGTCAATATCCCCTATCTTCCAGCTCAGGATATTCATGTCCCCCAGGTCAAGGTACTTCCCTTCCATCCCGTTAATAGAAACTTCTTCTGCAGAATTCATGATTGGAGCTTCCAGGGCCTCGTTTTCGTGTACGGTTTCCGAAAGGAATATGTAATCTCCGTCCTCGTTTTCGTATCTCAGGAAAACAGTCTCGGAGGCCTGCCCTTCAGGGGCTATCAAGCTGTTATTGGAGACCGTCGAATAGTTGAAGGCATATCCTTCGGGGAGGTATTCCGGAACCAGGATTTCAAATCCCGCAGATTCTCTGGCTTCTTCGAGGGTCATTTCCTCGGGAATTAATGAGTCAAAATTCAAGGTCTTTACCGTTGCACCTTCCGGGACCTCGAATACAAACTCGGAGTCCGGGATCCTCTGATTGATTTCAAGGTCGCGGATCTCCAGTTCCATCATCAGATCTCCGCTGCTGTCATACATTTCATACCTTAGAGGCATCCATGTCTCTTTGTCCACCCAGAGTTTCATCCCGTCTACAAACAGGAGTCCCTCTCCTTCCTCTTTCGGGTTTGCCTCCAGCAAGTATGCGGGCCTTCCGTCGATTTCCTCCATACCAAGCAGAGAGACATCCGTTTTGTTCAGGAACTCGCCAATAATTCCTGCGGAATCTAACTCCCCCAATACCGGGGTATCCGGCATTTCCATTTTCATGACCGTATTTGTTTTCGGGTCATAGGTCCACATAAATTCCCCGTCCGAAACCACAATTGTTCCTGCTTCTTCTTCAGGTTTTATTATAACGGTTTTTGTCTTGTCTGGTTTCTTCTGCAGGGTCTGGATCTCACTTTCTCGTGTCTGATTTCCAATGTATGAGGTTATTTGCATCGTATACGAGTAATCCTGGATGCTGGCTTCTTTTTCCTGCATCTGTTCTGCGATCTCTTCCGCACTGAGTTCCCCGGTACAGCCCGATACAAAAAGGACCGGAACCAGCAGAACCAGTAATGTAAATGCTGTAAGTATTTTCCTGTCTGTCATTTTCTCCACCACTCTATTTCCCGGGTTTTTTGAATTCTTCCCATCCCATTGAAAGTTGAATCCTATTCTTCCTCCCTATTTTCCACCGTTGCCCCTTCTCTTCAGGGGCAAAGACCTATGATGAAACCTGAGGCAATCTGCCTGTCCCCATCAGGGCCTGTCAGGTTTTCAGGAGGATAGTATTTCCCGAACTCTCTGGTTTCTACCGTTGTTCCTTCCGGCACCTCAAATTCAAATTCGGAGTCCTGGATGCCCGCGTTGATTTTCAGGTCTCGTATTTCATATTTTACTGTCAGGTTTTCGCTGCTGTCATATGTCTCATACCGGAGAAGCGTCCCTGTCTCTTTATCTATCCAGAACTTTTCCCTATATCCTGGCTGGGCCCCCTCTTCTTCTCCATCTGCCTCTTTCTCTCCACCTTTTTCGTTATCTTCCTCTCTTTTTTCATCTCCTTTTTCTTCGGAGTTCTTTCCCAGCAGGTAGACAGGCCTGTCGTCTATCTCTTCTGTCCCGAGAAGGGATACACCGCTGTCATTCAGGAGGCCTTCAATGAACCCGGTACCACTGTTTTCTCCAGACTCTTTCTCTGCAGATTCTTTTTCCTCGGATTCTTTTTCTTCGGGTCCGGAAGTTTCAGGCAGTTTTACTTTTATGGTTGTGTTTTTCCAGGGGTAATAGGTCCACATGTACTCTCCGTCCGAGACCTCTTCTTTTTCAGGTTCTTCTCCCGGCTTTTTTGTTAGAATTCTGTACATACCCGGTTTCTTGCACATGACCTCATATTCCCTTTCCAGGGCTTCCCCCTCAAAAAATAAGTTCAGGTGTATTGTACATGAGTAATCTTCGATATTGCCCTCTTTTTGCTGTATTTGTGCTGCAATTTCTTCTACTGTATGTCCATCCTCTTCTGTAAGTTCCTTTTCTACAGTGAGTTTCTCCCCGCAGCCCGAGGTAAATAGGGCAAGTGTCGTTGCGATAAGTACGACGATAAGTACGGGCAGTATTGTCTTTGTTTTCATTTTCTCCAACTTCCAGTTTTTTTATTTACGTTTTCCTTTTGTTTTCTTGATCTTTTTTCTGTTTTCAGGCCAGTACTTCAAATTTTAAAGTTTGTTTATGATAAATCTTTCGAAAAAATATTATAAAATACATGTCTTAATTGTGAAATTTCTGCCTATTCATTGGAGAATTTTACAGGTCCGGCATTGAATAGGCATTTCTACCAGAAACAATAGAACTACCTGTAACCGGCAGGAGAAAATAGAAATGTATTACCACATAATTGAATCCCCAATTGGCCCAATACTTCTGGCAGGAGACGAAGAAGGCCTGAAATACGTAAATCTCCGAAAAGGCAAAAAGAAAATCGAAGTTCCGGATAGCTGGGTGGAAAATGAGGATTTTTTCAGGGAAATTTCAGGGCAGCTTGAAGCTTATTTTGCAGGGGAACTCAAATCCTTTGACGTAAAGCTGGCTCCCGAAGGCACGGAGTTTCAGAAATCCGTCTGGAAGGCTCTATGTGAAATCCCTTATGGGGAAACCAGGACTTACGGGGAGATCGCAAAAAGCATTGGAAACCAGAAGGCTTCCCGAGCTGTGGGGCTTTCAAACAATCGGAATCCGATTGCAATAATCGTGCCCTGCCATCGGGTTATCGGGGCAAACGGGAAACTTATTGGCTATGCAAGCGGGCTGGATGTAAAAGAGTTTTTATTAAGGCTTGAAGGAAACAATTTGAAATAAGAAAACACAAAGATCATTCCTCATTTCTCTGTAAATCCTGTTTAGCGATTTTAATCATTTCAGCTTTTTCTGGAAAGGCGGACTCGATGTTGAATTTCAGCTCAGTTATTTATATTGCCGTTAACGGAGTTGAAACGTTTTCCGAGAGATTCTGCGATACGTTTATCCATAGATAAACGTCTCTATAAGGCAGGCAAATATCTCCCTCAAGTACTTTTTTCTCGTTCTCGTTGTAGAGAGAAAATCCAAGCGTCATATCCTTTCCCTCAAATGGGGGAGTTATGGTTACTGCTTTTTCCCAGGTCTCGTTGTCCCCGAGAGTTATATACTGCTGATCAGGGGGTAAAGGCAGAGCCGTGTTTTCAAGCTTAACTTCCATTGTATAATTGACGGGTTTCTGTTCATGGTTTACAATTCCCACTATTACGGTTCCGTTTTCCCCTAGTACGTAATCTGTAGGATAGTTCTCAGCCGTACCTTCAGGCCCCAGGATATAGAATTCTGTAAAAGGTTTCTGTAAAGACTCTGCCATCTGTTCGTCGTTCATTTTTTCCTCGCACCCGGATGCAAAAAGAGCCAGGCTTATAAGAATCAGTATGAATAATATTTTTGTATCTTTCATTTTCCATTCACTTTCGTAATTTTCTCTTTTTTTCTAATGTTCGCCCGTATCTTTTCACATCTTAATATATTTTTTCAATTCTCCATAGTGTAAAATAGCAAAAAAGCCGAATAATATTCATGTCTGTCATCACCCTTACCACCGATTTTGGGGACCTCTACCCTGCAGCCATGAAAGCCGTGGTCCTGCGTATCAACCCCGACGCGAAAATCGTTGACATAACTCACTCGATCTCAAGGGCCGGTATCCGGGAAGGCGCTTTTGCCCTTTACTCCCTTGTCCCTTATTTTCCGGTAAAAACCGTGCATGTGGCAGTTGTCGACCCCGGGGTCGGGACTTCCCGCCGCGCCCTTGCCATAAAAGCCGGAGAGTCTGGTCGTGAGCAGTTTTTTGTGGGGCCTGACAACGGGCTCCTGATCCCTGCAGCTCGCTGCCTGGGGGAGATGGAAGTGTATGAAATTACAAACAGGGACCTGCTGCTCAAATCCGGGATTTCCGCGACATTCCACGGCAGGGACATCTTTGCACCTGTGGGAGCCCACCTCTCAAAAGGTATGCCAATCGAGGGTGTCGGGCATAGAGTCTCGGATTTTGTGGACCTTGATTTCGGATATTTTGGAGTTGACGGGCCTTTTCTTATGGGGAAAGTTGTTTTTGCTGACAGTTTCGGAAATGTGATTACGAATATCCCGGAAGATGCCATTCTGCAATTCTGCACTTTTGGCTCGAAGGTAGAAGTAAACGGCCGAAAAGTCCCCTTTGTCCGGAGTTATGGTTTTGTCGGACAGGAAGATGCACTTGCACTTATAGGCAGCCATGGTTTTCTGGAAATTGCGATAAACCAGGGAAGTGCTGCGCTTCAGTTCGGGCTCAGAGGCGGGGACCCCGTGGCAATTAAAATTTTATAAGTAGCCTCGCCTTCAGGCGGGTGAATATTTATAGAATATTCTTTATACAAACTGCCCGTTAAGTATGAAATTAACTGATGTAAAAACGTACAAACTGGAATTCTTTTTCTTTTCTATTCTGATTGTTCTGAGCTCTGTCGCTCTTTCCGGAAATGATCCCGGAGCCAGGGCCGGAAGTATGAATAATTACTTCTGGATGCCCTCTGCAGTTATGCAGTCTATAGCTGCAGTATATGCCGTGTTTATTGCCATTTTTGCGCTGTCTCTGCAGAGGAACCAGGACAGCATCCATTCGATTGCAAACCGGTTAAAGCCTCCTCTGAAAATCGTATCCTACGTGGCTGCCGGGAGTATATATCTCAACGGGCTGATGCTTATCATTTTCAGCTTATATTCTCCCCCGGAAGCGAAGATAAAGCTCATGCTTTTCACTTCTCTGTTTTCATTAGTAGCCTCCCTTGTAGCCATCGTTTATCTGTCCCTTGAGATGTTAAGTGATGTTTCCGGGCTAAAAACTTCCTCCGAAAAATTTGCTCACCTTTCTAATCTCTTTCGGGAGCTTGAGGGCTGGGGCTCTTCAGGGCAAATGGAACTCAGTGCCGAGGATATGGAGTTCTGCATCCAGGCCCTTGAAGATGAAAAACCGGATGTCCGGATGGTTGCGGCTCAGCTTCTGGGCTTGTTGGGGGATGAACAGGTAGCAGATGCACTCTTAAGAAAATTGGCAGATAAAAACTCCCGGGTCAGGGAAGCTGCAGTTGAGGCTCTCGGTCGTGTTGGGGGTGAAAAAACCGTCGATGTGCTTGTTGAAAAGCTTGAAGCTAAAGATCCTGACTTCAGGCTGCATACCATCCGGGCGCTTGCCAGGCTCGGAGATGAAAGGGCAGTTTATCCTCTTGCCAGAAGGCTGGATGATAAAGTCCCTGGGGTCAGGGTCGCTGCAGCCGAAGCTCTCGGAAACCTTGGAAGCCGGAACGCGGTAGATGCCCTTCTCAAAAAGTTGGAAGACCCTCAGATGGCAGGCACTCCCGCAGAACTTCAAAAACAGGTCCTTTCCGCTCTTGGAAAAATCGGGGATAAAAAAGCCCTGGAAGCCATTCTTTCCAGATTGGATTCCCCCTACCCGGACATTAGAATGCATGCCGCAGAAGCTCTTGGAAACCTGGGGGACGAGAGGGCGGTTTCCCACCTGGTCAAAAAACTGGCTGATCTCAGCCCTGAAGTAAGAAACGCTTCCGCATACGCCCTGGGAAAATTCGGAGACAAACGTGCGGTTGAGCCTCTCATCGGAATACTTGAAGAAACCGACCCCGAACTCAGGATTACTGCCGTATATGCACTTGGAAACCTCAGAGTTCCGCAGGCAGTAAGCTCTCTTATCAAAATGCTGGATGACGATAATCCTTGGGTAAGAAAATGTGCCGCCGAAGCCCTCGGAAAAAGTGGAGATAAAAGAGCAATCGAAGTCCTCCTCACAAAATTAAATGACATGGACCCCGAGATCAGGAGAATTGCAGCCGGAGCCCTTGGAATTATTTCCGAAAACCAGGATTTCAGGTGAAAAATGATCAAAGGGACAAGAAACATTTTGTACGGTATTCCGGTTGCCCTGTTTTTCATTCCCTATGCCCACACTGTTTTTTCGTCCTCTTGAGGGAGCGCAGCGACCGAAAAGGACACCGCCCTCCCGAGGCGGGACTCGGGCGAGACGGAAATCGGGCATTTCACATCCACTCGTAATGCATCAAAACTTCAGGATTGAAGCTCTGCATCAGGCTATTTTCAGTATACCCGAAAAAGAGGCAGCCCTCGCAATTCTGCACTATTTCTTTCCTGCGCTGTGTAGAATCTTCCCATACTTTTTCAAATCCGTCCTTCATAACGTTCCCGAGTGATTCATGCTGTACCCGGCAGGTCTCGGCAGTCCCGTCATGCGTGACATTGATAATAACGCCGCTTGCCCTGCACCTGTAATCCATTTTTCCATCCCTTACCATTTTGAGGTAGGTTTTGGAGTTAATAATGGGGAAGCCCTCTTTTTTCAGCTCTATTATTCTGTCCACAACCCGGCGGAATTTTTCTTTGTCGCGGATTCCTATTTCGCTCCAGATCTCTTCGCTGATTCCGGGAAACTCGTGTACAGGCTCAAATGATATTTTTACACCCAGTTTTTTCGCAAGCAAAATAAGGGTTTCAATGTCGTCCAGATTTTTTCCTGTGAGTACGCAGTTCAGCAGGATTGGATTTTTCTGTTTCTGGTGTTTCCTTACCTCAATAGCCTTTTTTAAGCCTTTCAGCAGGGTTTCAAAATCCATTCTCCGGATTTCTTTATAGCTTTTTATCCCATCTACTGAAACCGAAAGGAAATCCACATCTTCAAGCTCTTCTACTCTTTCGTAGAGCAGCTTTCCGTTTGTGACCATGGATGTGACCATCCCGAGTCCCTTTGCGTGAGCCATTATCAGGGGCAGGTCCTTTCTGAGAAGGGGTTCTGTGGTCCAGGCATTATAAACTCCGATTCCGAATTTTTTCGCATCATCGAGCAGCCTGAATACCTCATCTCTTTGGGGTTCTTGTCCGGTCTCTTTCCAGTATTCACAGAACTTGCAGTGCATATTGCAGCTGGCATTTACGCCGTGAGAGAGGACAAAAGGGCGTTTTTTAATCCTTATCTGCCAGAGGGCTTTTGAAGCCAGGATGGGGTCAAATCGGGACATAGAGATCTCTTTCTGTTTTTCTAAAAATGAACTTTATATATAAATGGGAAAACTGTTATTTTATTTTTATGTTATCTTCACTGTAATTCCAGGGCCAATTCAATTTTGAGTCTTGATCTCAATTTCTCGGGTTCGATGGAACTAATTTGAGGTAAAGGTTCGTTTTTTGGCTTTAAGAGGTTAAAACGAGTCAGAATAACTTTTCATGTTTTTTCATTAATTCGTCATTGTGTATTTTATAGCTACTGCGCTTTTTCAGTTCTGAAAAGGTTCCTATATAGGCTAACTTCCATGTTTTTCGATCACAACGACAAATTTTGTTTTGTCATATTGGCCACTCATACTCTCTATCTTATTCTATAAATAGATGAATATGGCTTTGAAGATGGTTGAGAATCTGAGTGAACTTAGTGTTTAATTCGAGCAGTTAAACGGTAAGAGAGAACAGATTGAAACAAACGTAGTCAATTGCTGATTTGATTGAAGCTACTTTTTAGTAAGACCAACAGTTACAGAGCTTAAAGTGTTTTCAGGATTCCTGTACGTTATTGCTCTAACTAAAAAACATATCCCTATAATGGGCATCAAGACAGTCCAGTAAAATATCAATGGAAATTGCGCCGCCCCTAAAGTTGACCATTTTGAAATATCCCATGCGGTAATGAGGGAAAATATAGTCGACCATTTTGAGATTCCTCTGTAAACGGAATAAAGGGAAATTATTGAAAGAACGCTCACAGCAGATGAAACTGCAATGTATGTATCTATCGAGTCAGAGCGCCCTTTTAAGGATAAAAAGACCATTGTAGAACACAGCGGCAGTAATGCCAGTAAGATGATCCAGAGCCTTTCTAGGATGAGACCTGATCCGGGTAGACTGCCCCCCACATAAATCAAAATATCTAACATAGTCAGTACAGACAAAGAAATACATGACGGGACTGCCAGATGCCATCGGTGTACTGTATCTCTTGCTTCCAGCAAGAAAAGTACGGAACCTAAAAGCGAGATTATGTTCAATAATATGATGACACTGAAGGGTATTTTAAATACTAATGCGACCCACATCGTCAGAAAGATAGCGGATGTCAATGCCAGCGCTATTTTTATCCTCATAAAATTATCAACAAAAGGTGTATAATCTGATGACGATTTTTGAGTGGGCACACCATTTGTCTGGCTTAAAATGTTTTTAGGATTCCTGTATGTTAATGCACTAAGTAAAAAAAATATTCCTATCATCGGCATCCCAAAAAGCCAATAAATTCCCACAAAAACTAAAGACTCACTGGTAGCCGACATATACCTTAGTATATCACCGAGGAAAAGCATTGTAATAAAACTCAACACACATGAAATTACGAGCGAAAGAATATTTATTCCATATGAAACTGAAGCGTATGCATTCATTGGGTCAGGATGTCTAAGCAAGGATAAGAAGGTAAATGCCGAGAAAAGGGGCAGTAACATCATAAGTGTTATCATGAGTTTTTCTGCGCTATTGATAGGATCTTTAAGAAAACCTTTACCACTAAAAATAATAAAAAAATTTACGACAACTAGTGCAGATAGAGAAACACATAATGGGACTGCCAGATACCATCTGGGCAGTACTTTTCTTGCTTCCAACAAAAAAAGCACGGAACCTAAAAAAGAAATAATGCTAAATAACTCTATAATATCAGGGGAAGGACGAAGTACATAACCAACAAATGGGAACCAGAACATCAGAAAGACAGCGGATATCAATGCCAGCGCTATTTTTATCCTCATCAAATCAACGCCATAAAATGTGAAACTGGGTGAAAATTTATTCGCCCTATCAAGTCATAGAATTCAGTTATTGCTCCCTCATCTCCTGCTGAACCATCTACAACCCTAAGCCTAAAATTGTGCACATCCTGGAAGCCTTCCGCATATACTGAAAGCTGGAGGTTATCACCACTTCCTCCCTCATGGTCCCATATCTTCTGTTCTAAGTACATGGATGACGATGGGTCCCACCAGCCTATCCATACTTCCAGGTTGCCTATGTAGGTATGTTCTGTGTTTATCTGGAATACCATAGATTCGCTGCATGCTGTGTTATTTATATATGCATAGGAGGTCTGAAAATCGCGTATAGGTACATAATTGCTTCCTATAGTATCCGGCGATTCGAACTTAGATGCATAAACATCCATACCAATTGTCATCTTCTCTGTCTCGCATATAAGTGTTCGCGTGTAGTTAATCAAATCCGTGGAGTTCTCCCAGTCGGGGTCGGAGTATATTATAGTACTGATTGGATCTTCATATTGACGCGAAAAGCTCGCCAGCAATTTAGCATCTTCAGAAGGGTCATCGATGATATAATAAGTGTCGACATCGGTAGCATTTTCTAACAGGTTCCAATGAGAAGAGACCCAATTTTCGTATGCTTCATGATGACTCTGCCCAATTAATCCCGTTGTATGGTAGGGACATCCTAAATCTTCAATATAGTGGAGTCCTTTGCCGATATTTATGTACGCTGAGTCTACATCGTACTGTGTAAAATTAGCCCTTGCAAAGTCCATAAAGTACTCACAGGAGTCTGGACCAAAGTCGTCACCATATGGATAAAAATACGAGTCATTAATTACCCACGAATGACGATTAATGTACTCAAATGGCCATGGTACTACCACGATAGGCGGCTGATCCCTGTTATCGTCCGCCCACCTACTATAATCGCCGAGAGTGTCAACATGCCCGGAAGTTATGTATTCCATGTTGGATCCTACCGCCCTCGATATCCCTTCATGCCCCGATGTTCCAGTAAACCATTTCGGCTGAATTCCGCTTCCTTCTGTAGCTTCAATGATGTAGTGTCCGACCTTTTGGCAAATTTTAGTTTGCTCTTCTTTAGAAAGCTTCGATCTACCTTCAATTATTTCCTTAAACTCATTGAGCAATTTGTCTTTTTCTTCTTCCGAAAGATCTGTCATGGAATCCCTTAAAAACTTCCAATCCCCTTCTGTAAGCTCATGTTTTTCAACGCTAAGGTTTTTCCAAGATTGAGGGATCTCAACTCCATTAAGGATTCTTGCATTCTTGTTCCCACTTTCTACAGGTACTGTTACCACAGTTCCATTTTTATATAATGTTAAAGTTTGAGTTATTGTTTTTCCATTATCTGTCTTTTCTGCTTTATCTTTTGCATCAGTAGTTTGTGCGTATACAGTAGTAATTAACGCATTACTTAATAGCAATGTTATAACGCTAAATATAATCACTCTTTTCATCCCATTCCCCCTCTAAATATCTATTCTGCTGTCAATTACATTTTAACTAAATTAATCGTGCTTATTCATGATTGAATATTATTTTAGATGCTGTTCGTAGCTCCTTAATGGTCACTCCCCTGAAAGCCTCCATATTTATAGTTCTTGACGTAACCTATTACACAGATTAATTCTTATATTCTCTTATGGTGGGGAAAGAACAAATTGCTATTGATCGGAAGTTAAGTTTTGACGAAATAAACTGCTTAATCAAACATGAAAGCAATTCTAGAGTTCTAAAAAGGCTTTATTTTATCAAATTTAGATATTTAGGCGACTCTGTTGAAGAAGCTTCTATCAAAATTGGTGTGACTAAAAAATGTGGCTATTATTGGCAGGATTATTGGAATAAAGGCGGCTATGCCGCCTTGATACCACAATTTGGTGGAGGAAGAAAGCCTAAGCTTACTGATGAACAAATGATAGAATTAAAGAGTTTATTGAAAACGAAGGATTACTGGACTACCAGAGAAGTATTAGAGTTAATAAAGGAAAAATATGGTGTAGAGTATTCATTGAAAAGAATAGGAATTATACTGAAAAACTTTGGAATGCATCACTCAAAACCGTATACTCTTGACTACAGAAGACCTATAGATGCAGAAGATATTTTAAAAAAAGATTAAGTGAAAAGATTCCAGAATACATCTGTTCAAATTAGGAATATGTAATAGGTTTCCTTGATGAATCTTCACCACAAACAAAAGCAAATACGCAACGTTTATGGGCATTTACAAAATCTTCAATGATAAAAAATACAGATTACATAAAGGCAAACGCATTTGCTTTTTACTCAATTAATGGGAATAACTGTATTGATTTTAAAGAAAGTTCAAAGGCAGAAAGTGTATGTGAGTTCCTAGAAAAAATAGTGGAAAAGAACAAAAACAAAATTATAGTACTCATACTTGATAATTCAAAAGCACACACTGCTGATAAAACAAAAACAAAAGCAATAGAATTGAAAATTAAACTGGTATTCCTGCCACCGTACTCACCAGATCTAAATCCTGTAGAGTTTATATGGAAATCAATAAAAAGAGAAGTATCGGCCAGATTTATTCAATCAAAAGAACATCTAACGGAAATAATTAGAGATGAGTTTACGAGAAGAGGGAAATCATTATCATTTGCAAAGAAATGGATGGAAAAATTCCATCCTCAAATTAAAAGTGTAATTAGTTGAGGCAAGAACTATAATTTTGTTCTAATTGATCGAGAAAAGCTGCCTCAAAACTCAAACATAGGCAATAATCTGTCTC
>NZ_JJOV01000005.1:0-3748 GCF_000979385.1 Methanosarcina sp. 2.H.A.1B.4 | reverse complement strand
GTTTACGAGAAGAGGGAAATCATTATCATTTGCAAAGAAATGGATGGAAAAATTCCATCCTCAAATTAAAAGTGTAATTAGTTGAGGCAAGAACTATAAATTGTAAAAAAATATAGCACAGGCAGATAAGTAGTCGTGTGATTACCTGCCAGAAATTTGTGTTTTGCTATTTTTACAGTTTTCTTTAACAATTTAGTTTTATTTATTTTTAAAGATTTTCAGTGTGTGTATGCAATCCTTTTTCGGATGAACAACTGTCTTCGGATGAACACTTTTCTTCGGATGAACAACTGTCTTCGGATGAACACTTTTCTTCGGATGAACATTTCCAAAAAGGAATTTTTTGGTGCCTCATTCTGATCTGAGCCTCAGTGTCCGGACCAGGTCTGTTCTGGAAAGTACCCCTACAAGAGACCCATTATCAATGACCAGAACTCTTCCTATGTTCTTAGATGCAACCAATTTGAGGACATCACTTGCCCGTGCATCCGAAGTAATAGATATGACATCTCTGGTCATAATATCTGAGACCCGTGTTACAGGGCGATCCAGAGTGGAAACGCGCTGGATATCGGTAAAAGTCACAATACCTTTAAGTTCGCCCCCCTCTATTACAGGATAACCCATATGCTTTTTCTCAAACATGAAATGAACCAGATCTTCAACATTCATGGAAGAAGGTACTGAAACTACATCTTTTGTCATTATATCTTTTACCAGAACATTTTCAAGAGTTACGGATGCCTGAGTGGAGCGTTCCTCCTCGGATGCACCAACATAAATAAAGAGAGCAATCAAAGGGAACCAGAGGTTTCCTACAAGAATGCCGAAAATAGCCATCAGGATAGCAAAAAATTTTCCTACGGCAGCTGCACTCTGCGTAGCTTTGACATAAGACATTCTCCTTGCATAGAAAGCACGGAGTACCCTGCCTCCGTCCATTGGAAATGCGGGCAGGAGGTTGAAAATTCCAAGTACTATATTCATGATGCCAAGAATCCAGATTGTCAGAAAAACGGGATTTTCAGAAAACGAAGGATTTGGCGCAATTATATTCCCATATATGAAAAGACAGACAGCACCTATAATCAGGCTCGTAAGAGGTCCTGCAAAAGCCATCTTTGCTTCCTGTCCGGGATCCCTTGGCATCTCTTCCATTGAAGAAACTCCTCCGAAAAGGAAGAGCGTGATGCTTTCAATATTGACTCCATAGCGCATTGCCAGATATGAGTGCGCAAGCTCATGCAAAAGGATTGAGGCAAAAAGCAGGATTGCAGTCAGGGTCGAAAGTGCATATTTTGTAGCAGGCGGCTCAACCCCTTGAAAGCCATAAGGATATGGATTAATTGCAAAAATATATGCAAAAATGGGAAGTATTAAAAGAAAGGTTATGTGCAGTCTGATAGGTATGCCCAGTACGCTTCCGATTTTCAGTGCAGATTTCATGAATTAAAAGGCCCCCTTTATTTAACGAGTTCATCTCAAAACCCAGTTTTAATCTTAATTATCAGAATTATTCAGGATTGCTTTCATAATCAGAAGCTCGATTTGTTACTTAAATACGAGATCCAAAGAAGCAAATTTTGAGTTTTGGGATCAGCTCAACTAATACAGACACTTGATGAAATTAGATGAAATATATGTGAAACATATATGAAACGTATATTCCTGAATACCAGTCAAAAAACTCCAGTTAAAAAGCTCCGGTTAAAAAGCTGTGATTCGTAAAAGTTCCAGGTTTTTTATTAAACAAAAAAATCAGCTAATTCCCTCCCCAATTATTTTAATTCATTATTAAGCGTAGCTGATCCTATTTACTATTTAGCAATAATACTATAGATATTTGCTTGCGCAAAATTGAAAAACGGGGAAAAGGAAAACAGGAAAAAAATCAAAGTTTCGCTGGTGCACCCTGCAACAAGCTGTGTGGTATTCGACTGAAAAAAAAAGAAAGTGAGAATAAAAATAAAAAGCAGTAACTTTAAATTTCTGCTGTCACTTTTTTAAGATCCTGCAAAAATATTTCGATGTCTTCCGGGGTATTATGCGGCATAAGGACTAGACGGAGGGCTCTTGGTGTGCGGGTGATTGAGACATTCCAGCCGAATCTTTCAAGAAGCTGTTCTCTGACAAGATCAGGGTCAGGGACTTTCAGAGCAACTACGTTCATTACAGGTTCAAGCAGGGGTTCAAAACCGATTTTTCGAGCTTCTGTGACTAGCTTTACGGTGAGCTGCATGCAGTATTGCACATTCTTTCTGTAACCTTCATGGCCAAGATATTTCATGACAGCGCAGGTAGCGGCAGCTGAGGCTCCGCTCCTGGTGCCCGTAAGTGTGAACTGGGACTTTGTGGTAAGGTATGGAGTATTTACCTTAAGGGAGTCCATGAAAGAAGGGGATCTGAAAAGCAGGGCACCTGACGGGATTGTGGACAGGCCCATCTTGTGGGGGTCTATAGCAATGGAAGTAACGCCTGGCACTTTGAAATCAAAAGGCTGGGGTTTTTCGAAGAAAGGAATTACAAAACCTCCGAAAGCCGCATCAACATGCAGGAAAATCTCGTTTTCAAGAGCTATTTCCGAGAGTTCGTCAATAGGATCCACCTGGCCAAACTCAGTATTTCCTGCTATCCCTACAAGTCCTATGGTGTTTGCATTTATATGACTTTCAACAGAAGTGAGGTCCACCTTAAACTCCGAATCCAGTGAAGCTCTTCTAACCTCTATACCCATCATGTCGGCAACCTTATCAAAAGAAAAATGAGCCGATTCAGGAATTACAATATTTGGAGTTCCTTTCAACCCTTCCTTCCCTGCGGTCACAAGATTTTTCATTCCTCTTACAGCCTGAATGTTGGATTCGGTACCTCCTGTAGTAAGGTAACCGCAAACCGAACTCTCACATGAGTCTCCGGAAGGAACATCAATTGAAGGAGCATGAAGAAGCTCCCCAAGCATCCTGACAACCTCCTGCTCAAGCCTGTGAGCTCCGGCAAAAAGCCCGGTATCACCCAGGTTAGCCTCAATAAAGAGCCTGTGAGCCTCGGCTGCGATCTTATGAGGGTGAGTACACATTGAACTTAAAACCCGATAATAATCCGTATCCTCTGACTTTGCATTTTCCAGGTAGGAAAATATCTCTCTTTCAGAAAGACCCTGCACATTCATATAGATAAAGTAAAACCAGTTTTATTTAAAATACTTATGGAATAAACCTCGAAGAATTGATCTTCTGGACTTTATAAAAGTCCAAAATAGCTTTAATTAGTCAGTAATTATGGATATCTTTGAATAAAATATAAACAAAAAGGAATATAGTTAAAAGAAAATAGAAATAGTGGAATGATTTGAAAAATTGAAAAACAAGGAAAAAAGAAGGAAAAAAGAAAGAAAAAAGAGCAAGAAAAAATTAAAATAAAAGAAGGGCTTTGAGAAATACTCAAAAAAATTATCAACTTTTGAAATAAATCAAGTGAGAGGGGAAGGAAAGAAAAAGCAGGAGAATAATTAAGGACATGAGAGAGAAAAGTAAAAGTAACTATATAGGTTCTCAGATTAACTTTTTAGATTAGTTTAATTAATTCAGAGATTATTAATAAACACCATTTATCTTAATAGCCCTAAAAGAAATTTGTATATTATTTAATGATTTTTGGGCTCTGTAGAAATCCTTAATTTTATGCAAATTATTTCTACAACTTTTTTGTTTATGTTATACACTATCAGTTTAATTTTTATTTCTTTGAT
>NZ_JJOV01000034.1:0-28194 GCF_000979385.1 Methanosarcina sp. 2.H.A.1B.4 | reverse complement strand
TGAATAGAATGCAAATTTAATAAAGTTGAAAAGTTCCAGTTTAACAACAGACGATTATTATATTATTACTACCAGTAATTGTAGGACAGCCTGTAAAGTGACGGGGATTAGCCTTAGATGTTCCGAAATTGATTCGTTTAGAATTTCGAGTCTGCAAATTCAGATTACTGACATTAAATCGTGTGAGAGTGCCAGTCGAATCGTCCTGATCATTGTATATTTTAAATTTATAAGTAGAGTTTAATTTTATTGTCAACCCTGCTTGCCTGCTTAGATAGGTTTTTAACATGAATATTTTAGAGTAAATCCCTCCAAATATGTATTTTACAATATAATATTATTGTCATTGTAAAATCTAGACTATCTGGCTAAATTCATCTCTTTTTGCTACTTTTTGAAATCAAATCACTTCATTTCTATGTGTCAGCTTTGCAAAAATTCTAATTTATATTTATGTATGTCATAATATAATACTGTGAAAATAATATTATGTTCTTTCGATTAAAATCACTATTATTATTTTTACTGTGGGGGTTAAACTCTAATTTTTCCTCTTTTTCTCCCGGGAATCTTATTTCTCTGATAAGGAATATATACTCTTATATAGAGCTAGACATAAGTTCTCAAAACCAGCTTTTTTCCCTTACACTGCCCTGGCTTCAAAACCGGGCTGGAGAAGCTGATAGCTCAAAGATGTGATACAAATGGAACCCTTTATTCTGGCGTTTGCAATCAGCTGGATCCTCATATTTGTCTACCTCCTTTCATTACTTAAGACGTATGCAGAGTTCAACAAAAGGTTAATGTAATGATCGAGTTATACGGGGTTTTAAAATGAATAAAAGAAAGAAATCCTTGCTTGCAGTTGCGTTTATTGCTGGTATATTTCTTATAGGGTTATATGGAGTTGACTCTTCAGACGGATACCTTGCGGTATCTGAGCTTCTCTCTGACCCTCAGAGCTATGTCGGACAGAATATAAATGCCATGGGAATTGTAGAGAATGGGAGCCTTGAAACGTCTCCTGGTATGACATCATTTGAACTGAAAGACGAAAATGATGAAAACCTTAAGATACATGTGAATTATGTAGGAAACCTTCCTTCCAATATTGCCGAAGGAAAACAGGTGACCATCAGCGGATCAATGGTTTCCGAATCTACGTTTGAGGCAAATAAAATAGTTACCGGATGCCCGTCAAAGTATACGGAGTAATATTGATGAATATTGAAGAATGGGACGAATACAGATATGTAGAAGCCGGGATCGAGGACTCAATTGCCCGAATAGAGGACCCCGGCTTAAAAAAAATGGTTGGGCATGTCTGTCATTCCGGAGGAAAACGAATTCGACCAATTATCCTGCTTCTGGTCAGCGAGATCTGTTCAGGCTCATATTCCCGGAGCCTTAATGCAGCCCTTGCCGTTGAAATGATGCACTCGGCTTCCTTAATTCATGATGACCTGCTGGACCAGGGGCTTATCCGGAGGAACCTGCCTTCTGCACCTGAAAAATTCGGGCCTTCCAGAGCACTGCTCTGTGGAGATTATCTTATTGCAAAATCTATTGCATTCATTTCCCCTTATGGAGAAAAGGTAATTCGAGATTTCGGAACGGCGGGAATCGATATGGCGGAAGGAGAAGTTCTCGACCTGAAGCTTGATGACGATAACTTCGGAGAAAACGAGTATTTAAAATGCATCTATAAGAAGACAGCTTCTCTATTCGCAATCAGTGCATCCATTGGGGCTTATACTGGAGGAGCTGATGAGGCTCTTGCGGAGCGTTTTAGCTTCTTTGGGAATTCCCTGGGAACTGCATACCAGATTGTTGATGACATCCTTGAATTTCTGGAAGTGGTCGAGGGCAAGGAATCTAAATTTACGTCTGAAACCCTGCCGCACATTTACATGAGGGACATGTCAAAGGAAGAAGCCTTAGAGAAGTCTATAGATTCTGTAAGGCGGCATGTTAGTGCCGCAAAAGAAACCCTTAGAACATTCCGGGAATGTCCGGCAAGGGATAAGCTTTTCCAGATTACTGATTATATAACTATAGACATGATTCAGAATATCTGATTTAGTTCTACTCATCCTGAAAAATGAATTGACTCTGTCGAATTTCTGTATCTAGAATGCCATAAATAATACCATCTAGTTTCCTACTTATATCCTAAAAGTTTTCAGCTTTTGACACTAACTTTATCAGGTGTATCCATGCGAGTATACGATAGTCCGGTGATTAAGGTAAATGCCAGTACAGATAACGAAAAGATGGTGCTCGATGCAGAGGGCCCTCTTTCCCAGCTTGCAAAACCCTTTTTGAAACGTATAAACAACATTTTTGCTGAAGAAAAACCCATTTCCGTGAGTGAAGACGAGATTATTTTCTCCACATGGATTCCTCCTATCCCGGGTCCTGTTTTCAGCCGGGTCATAAGTGCTGAAATCGCAGCAATAAGAAAAAAGCGTGTTCCTGATCAGTTTTCAATAGGGATTACCGCCCGCTGTCCAAACCGCTGTATTCACTGCGGGGCGGCCGATATACAGCCGGAAAGGGAACTGACCCTGGATGAGATCTGCAATGTCGTGGATCAGAGCCTGGACCTTGGGGCCTATATGGTTTCCTTTGATGGCGGAGAGACGATGCTCAGAAACGACCTTGTTGAGATGGTCGCCAGGGTGGACAAGACAAAGGCGATTGCGACATGTTTTACGTCTGGTTTCAAGCTCTCTGAGGAAAGGGCAAAGGCACTTAAGGCTGCGGGACTGTACGCTGCTAGGATCAGCATTGACAGTCCTTTCGAAGCTGAGCACGATCGTGTCAGGGGCAGGACCGGGGCATACCGGGATGCAATAGAGGGTATAAAAAATGCAGGTGCTGCCGGAATACTTACTGACATGTTTGTGGTTGTTTCTCCGCATAATATAGATGATCTTGAGGAGTTCTATTCCCTTGCAGCCGATCTGGAAATGAAAGAGATGTCGATCTATGAGATCATTGCAGTAGGGCGCTGGATGGAACATGAGGATGAGGTCATAAGCGAGAAGGACGTATCAAGGCTTAAGACGTTCCAGAAAGCCATGAACAGCAAACCCGAAGGGCCGAGAGTCACAGCTTTTCCTTATTTTATGGGTCCTGAACTTTTCGGATGCTTTGCCGGCAGGCGCTGGATGCATGTCGCTTCGGACGGAGAGGTCATGCCCTGTGCATATACTCCCCTATCGTTTGGCAATATATGCGAAGAGCCTCTGGAAACTATCTGGAAACGCATGGGGAAGCACAATGCCTACAAGAAGGATGACGCAGCCTATTGCATGATGCGAAACCCTGACTTCCGGAAGGAGTATATACATACCATTCCGAAAGGGGCCAAAATTCCTTATAAGCTTAAGTAATTCCTTTTTAATGCCCTTTTAAAGGGGCATATATTTATTTCTGGCTTTTTTGCTCCCTTTGGGGTTTCTTCTTCTCATGGATTTTTTGACCTTACTTCTTCTTTTGTCTCTTTCTCCCGTCATATCTTCCTGTAATATTTTCTGCATTTTTAGGGCTTGATGGGAATTTTTTAATTATTATTTTTTCATTTTCATTCTAAACTTTTAGGGGGGAACAAAAGCTTTATTTCTACTCTTCTTCTGAAATCACTCTCTTTTATCATTGGATCCCACGCAGTAATTCTCATTCAGGGAGTTTTGTTCGCATATTCTAAATTAAAATCTCTATTTAAACAGGAGGTCAATCTCTTCAAAATAATTTCTGCATTTCTATGAGAAAAAGGTTCACATCACGTGAATATACAGTATATATTTTAGCTAACTGTCTAATCTCTCACTCTCAATAAATTCATTTTTTTCTTTTTTAAAATCGCTTTAAATTTCTTATATCTAAAAGACAATGCTGTATGTGTTTTAAGGCTGAATTCTTATATGTAACTTATTTTATAAAGTCTTAAGTCAAAGCTGAAAATTCATATTTATTTTAAAATGACCTTGAAATCATCTATTAAATCATTAATTCGAATATTACTTTCATGGCTTTGCTCTTCTTTTATACAGGCAGGGTTTAACATTTTTTTCCAATCAATTATATTCTACTGTTTCTATTTAATTATTTTTTACTGTTCTATTTAATCTTTTGGATTTAAACCATATATTTTGTTATTTATATTTTTAAATTTCTTAAAAATTTCCTGCAAATTCTATGTATCATGAATAATCATTATGTTTACTCCCATCCTTTTCGATAAAACCGAAGCTGTTATATAGTTCTTTCGCGAAGGATTTGTTAACTACCTCCATTGGAGTAGGGATTTTTAATTATTAATTTATATATTAAATTTTGAGAGACGGAGATTCACATGGCTAAAAATGAAATCTTATCCGAAATAAAAAAAGCGGAAGAGAGCGCTAAATCAATGGTTGACGATGCCATTGATTCCAAAAACAAGCGTATCTCCGATGCTCGGGCCGAAGCCAGGGAAATCCTGAGACAGGCCGAAATCGATGCACATAAAGCTGCACAAGACTCTTTTAAAGTAGGTGAAGAAAAGATCCTGGAGGAAAGAGATAAGATCGTCAACGATGGTGAAAAAAACGCATTAGCCATGTCCCAAAAAGCTCAAGCTAATATCGACAAATCCGTCAATTACCTTGTACAGGAGTTTGAGAGGGCGGTCCTTAATGAGTAGACCTAAAGAGATGACAAGGGCCGTTATTGTCGGGCATAAAAGCATTCTAAAAGACACCATCGATTCATTGCATGATACGCATCTCTTTCATATTGAAGATTTTGTCGAGGACGAGTCTGGTTTTAAGATCAGCAAGCCATTTAAAAACGCAGAAGAAGTTTCAAAAAAGCTTGTGAAGATCCGTTCCATCTCCAATTATTTGGGGATTGTAAAAAAAGAACCGGTAGTTCAGAAAACTGACTCTGTTCTGCGCGACCTTGATTCGAAGCTGGATGAGCTGGACAGGGCAATTACAACTAAAACAGAATCAATTGCCCAGCTTGAAAATGAGTTGAAAGACCTGGATTCCCAGAAGAGGGAGCTCCTGCCTTATCTGTCCATCAATCTCGACTTCGATGATTACCGTGGCTACGAGAGCCTTAAGGTTTTCGCGGGTACTATAAAAGGAAGCCTGGATGGAAGTCAGATTTCGAGCATCACCAAAGCTTACGAGCTGTACTTTGACCCTCAATCAAAAGCGGTTGTACTGTTTGTAGCCAAAAACGATGCCGACAGAGTCTACGAATTACTTCAGAGTCTTGGATTCAGAGATCTCAGAGTTCCGGAAAGAGGTGGTGTCCCAAGCGAGCTGTTAAGATTTATCGAACAGAAAGAAGCCGAAGTCACCAGAAAGACCGAGTCCTTAAGGGCTGATATCGAATCCTTGAAAGTCAAGTATGCCGATTTCATCCTTGCAAGTGACGAGGTCTTGAGCATCGAGAGTCAGAAGGCAGAATTGCCTCTAAGGATAGCTACATCTGCAAACACATTCATAATCGAAGGCTGGACTCCAACCGAGAATTATGATAAAGTTGTCAGTACAGTCAACAGTGCCACTAATGGCAAGGCATACGTCACAAGCCTCGAAATTGATGAAGAGGAAGAGGAGCATGTCCCTGTTGAATACAACAACTCAAAAATAGCAGCGCCGATGCAGCAGATCATGGACCTGTACTCCAGGCCCAAGTATACTGAACTCGATCCATCCTCAGTGATCTTAATAACTTTCCCACTGATGTATGGGCTGATTCTCGGAGACATCGGATATGCAATGATACTGGGAGCAATTGCACTGGCTATCAAAAAAGCAGTAAAGTCAGATGCGGTGAAGCCTCTCATGGATATTCTGATCTATTGTCAGATATCAACATTTATATTCGGAATTATTTATGGCGAGTTCTTAGGATTCTCGTTAGCAAGTCTTCATACAGCACATGGTGTAATTCCAGGCCTGATTCCGGGTTGGGAAACTATTGTTCTGTTTGAAGGGCTCGGTGGCGAGGAATTTACGTTCCCTGTCCACAGAACTCACATGGTAATGACTATGATTGCAACAACTGTCGTAATAGGACTGCTTCAACTGAATCTCGGGTACCTTCTCGGATTTTCAAACATCGCAAGGCACCACGGAATAAAGCATGCAGTTCTTGAAAAAGGCAGTTGGCTTGTTATTCAGCTCGGTGTACTCGTTGCAGCAATCGGCTACCTTGGCGGCAATTCAGGACTGACTTACGTTGGTGCTGGTATTCTGATTCTCGGAATTGTGATGCTCACCATAGGTGAAGGTATCAAAGGCCCGATTGAGTTGCCATCTCTTATGGGTAATGCATTGTCTTATGCCCGTATTATCGCAGTTGGTCTGTCTTCGATTTACATCGCTTCAACGGTCAATGATATTGCTTTTAAAATGATCTGGGTGGATCACTCCAAGATCAGTTTCTTAGCAGTAGCTGCAATACTCGTGTTTATACTCGGACATGGCCTTAACTCTGTCTTGAGTATCATTGCTCCCGGACTGCATGCACTCAGATTGCAGTACGTAGAGTTCTTCGGAAAATTCTACGAAGGCGGGGGCAGAAAGTACAACCCATTCGGATACATTAGAAAATACACGGAGGAATAAAAACATGGTAGGAGAAGAATTAATCAGTGGACCTTTCCTGGACGCAGATGGAATGAAAGCACTCGGTGCAGCACTCGCAATCACAGTAACTGGGCTCGCATCTGCATGGGCTGAAAAAGAAATCGGCACCGCAGCAATCGGCGCTATGGCAGAAAACGAAGGGTTATTCGGTAAGGGACTTATCCTTACTGTCATTCCTGAAACCATCGTTATCTTCGGTCTTGTCGTTGCATTGCTTATCAATTCTGCTTAATTTAAGAGCGAATTCCGCTCTTAAATTTCTTAGAGCATCACTCTGAGCTTCTCTGGGTGTTTTTTCCTTACCAGGCAGAGCTGGAGTGATTCTGTGCTCTAAGTTTCCCCTTAGGTATCGTTGCACTCTAAGAAGCTTAGAGTTTCTGCTCTAAGCTTTAGAGCACTTTTTTGCTCTATATTTATTTGGAGGTGTAAGCATGGGACTAGAGATCGTTATAAAAGACATCCAGGAGGGTGCAAGAGCCGAGGTTTCCCGTCTAAAAACCGAAGCCGATGCAAAGGCATCCGAGATTACAAATGAGGCTAAAGAAGTACAGAAGAAGATGCTCGGGGACAGCCTTGCCAAGGTGGAAGAGGACCTCCAAAAGCTGCACCAGCAGGTTATCTCAAGTGCAAACCTGGAAGTAAAAAGAATTACGCTTAATAAGCGCAAGGAACTTCTAGATAAAGTTTATAGCCAGACCGTTGAAAGCATCAAGTCAATGCCGGCGTCCAAAAAAGAAGAGCTATTGAAGCATATTATCAATAAATATGAAGCTAGCGGCGCTAGAATTTATTCTTCTAAGGCTTCTGAAGAGACTGCCAGGGAATTATCTTCATTAAGTTATTCTGGTAATATAGACTGTATCGGCGGCGTTGTTATTGAAAACGAAGACAGGACAATCAGGTTAGATTTCACATACGATTCAATCCTGAAAAACGTGTATGAGCGTTCATTGAAGCAGATATCTGATAATCTATACGGGTGATGTTCGATGCGGCTTTTGGAGAGACTCTGGGGGACAAAACCCTCCCGAAAATCCGATAAAAAGAAAAAAGGCACTTCTAACTATGCTTATGCCGTAACCCGTGTCCGTGCGATGAAAAGTAAGCTGCTTCCTAAAGAAACGTATCCACGGCTTCTCAATATGGGGATTGATGAAATCACCCGTTTTATCCAGGAATCTGAATACAAAAACGACGTTGACGAACTGGCAATGAAATACAGCGGTGGCGATCTGGCAGAACATGCATTAAACAGGAATCTTGCGCTCACCTATGATAAGTTGCTCAGGATCACCTCAGGAGAATTGAACTACCTGATCACTGCATATCTTAAAAGATATGACATCTGGAATATAAAAACGCTTCTCCGTGGTAAAATTTACAATGCACCCGTTGAGGACATCCTCGAGTCTCTGATTTCTGCCGGGGAGTTTACCTATACCCTCCTATCAGAACTTGCAGCCAAGGCCACATATCAGGAAGTCATTGATGCCCTGAAAGAGACCGACTACTATCCCCTGCTGCAGGAGTTTGACGGGACCAACCTGGCATATATAGAAAACGAGCTCGACAAGGCGTATTATTCAAGCCTGTTTGATGCAATCGGAAAACCAAGATCCAAGGACCGTAAACTCTTTGTCAGATTCATCAAACTCGAAGTCGATGTCAAGAACCTGGGTACCCTTTTCAGGTTGAAAAGAGCAGGAGTCGAGAAGTCTGATGAGATCATGCCCCTTATGATCGAAGGTGGCCTGGAGCTGAAGTCCGAGAAACTGGCACCGCTCCCTTATGAACAGTTTGTCGATGAACTTCGAAAAACTCATTACTGGGATGCAATTTCAAGTGTCGAGGGTCTGGAGACGGCTTCTCTGACTATCGTTGAAAGCAGGCTCATAAGGTACTCTCTTGAATCTGCAACCACTTATTCGCATGTATCTCCGATCTCAATTGTAACTATTATGGACTATATTATCCATAAAAGTAATGAGGCCAACAACCTCCGGATTATTTTCAGAGGCAAGGAGGCTGGTCTCGATGATACACTAATTAAAGACCAGTTGGTGGTTATCTAATGGAATTGGCAGTGATCGGAAAGAGCGAGTTTGTCACTGGATTCAGGCTGGCGGGTATCAGAAAAGTCTATGAAGTCGTTGATGTCCCAACCACTGAGTCCGCGGTAAAATCGGTGCTTGATGATAAGAGTATCGGGATTCTTGTAATGCATAATGATGACATTGGTAATCTGCCGGAACTTTTAAGGAAAAACTTGAATGAGTCTGTCCAGCCCACAGTAGTAGCTCTTGGAGGCAGCGGAGCGGGCTCGAGTTTAAGAGATAAGATAAAACAAGCGGTAGGTGTTGATCTGTGGAAGTAAAAGGTGAAATTTATCGTGTGTCTGGGCCTGTCGTCACCGCCATCGGCTTGCAGGCAAAAATGTATGACCTGGTCAAAGTCGGTAATGAAGGTTTAATGGGTGAAGTCATCCAGATATTAGGGCCCAAGACCATCATCCAGGTATACGAAGAGACTGCAGGCATCAAGCCCGGAGAGCCCTGTTATTCTACAGGTTCGTCTCTATCCGTGGAACTTGGTCCGGGTCTTCTTTCCAGTATTTATGATGGGGTTCAGAGGCCTCTGCACGTCCTGCTTGCAAGTACGGGCGGTTTCATTGGCAGAGGTGTTACTGCAGATGGGCTTGACCACAAGAAACTCTGGGAATTCAAACCCATTGTCAAAAAGGGCGATTCCGTAAAAGGCGGAGAAGTAATCGGTGTTGTACAGGAAACCGTGAATATTGAACATAAGATCATGGTGCCTCCCGACATCTCCGGTACAGTTGCCGACATCAAGAGCGGGAACTTTACGGTAGTAGACACAGTCTGTACCCTCACTGATGGGACCGAATTGCAGCTGATGCAAAGGTGGCCTGTCAGGAGACCCAGACCTGTGAGGCAAAAACTTACTCCAGATAAACCTCTGGTTACAGGACAGAGAATCCTTGACGGGCTTTTCCCTGTGGCAAAAGGTGGAACTGCTGCAATCCCCGGACCTTTCGGATCGGGAAAGACCGTTACTCAGCAGCAGCTTGCAAAGTGGAGTGACACTGAAATTGTGGTCTACATCGGTTGTGGTGAGCGCGGAAATGAGATGGCAGACGTTCTGAGCGAATTCCCTGAACTCGAAGACCCTCAGACAGGCCGCCCACTGATGGAGCGTACTGTTCTTATCGCTAACACTTCAAACATGCCTGTGGCTGCAAGAGAAGCATCTGTGTACACCGGAATTACCATTGCAGAATACTTCCGTGACATGGGATTAGACGTCTCCCTTATGGCAGACTCCACCTCCAGGTGGGCAGAAGCTATGAGAGAAATTTCCTCCCGTCTGGAAGAAATGCCTGGTGAAGAAGGTTACCCAGCATACCTGTCTGCAAGGCTGGCCGAGTTCTACGAGCGTTCCGGTGTTGCTGAATCTCTCAACGGTGCGAAAGGTTCTATTACTGTCATTGGAGCAGTATCCCCACCTGGCGGTGACTTCTCAGAACCTGTTACGCAGAATACCCTGCGTATTGTGAAAGTGTTCTGGGCTCTCGATGCCAAGCTGTCTCAGAGACGTCACTTCCCGGCTATCAACTGGCTGAACAGTTATAGTCTGTACAAGGAAAGCCTTAACAGCTGGTTTACAGATAACGTAGCTCCTGATTATGTGGCTATGAGGGAAAGGGCAATGGGGATGCTTCAGACAGAATCCGAACTGCAGGAAATCGTGCAGCTCGTAGGTTCCGACGCTCTGCCAGACGATCAGCAGCTTTTGCTTGAAATTACCCGTATGATCAGGGAAATCTTCTTGCAGCAGAACGCATTCCACCCAATAGATACCTACAGTCCATTCTCTGAGCAGTACAGGATCATGCAGGCAATCATGAAGTTCGGTGATGCTGCACAGGAAGCTTTGAAATCAGGTGTTCCCGTCTCGGAAATTATCAAGATGGACTCTAAAAATGAGCTTCCCAAGGTCAAGTTTGAGGAGAACTTCGATGCTTCTATGAATGCTGTCCTGGCAAAGATGGATAAAGAGTTTGCATCCCTGAGAGGTAGGTAAACATGGTAAAAGAATATAAGACAATAACTCAGATTGCAGGACCTCTAGTCTTTGTTGAAAAAACAGAGCCTGTAGGCTATAAAGAAATCGTTACTGTCAACCTGCCTGACGGAACCACCCGCAGAGGCGAGGTGCTGGACTCTTCAGCGGACATAGTGGTTATCCAGATTTTTGAAGGTACTACTGGTCTGGACAAGAATTGCGGTGTAGTTTTCACAGGGGAAACCCTGAAGCTCCCTGCATCCATCGACCTTCTCGGTAGGATCCTTTCAGGTTCAGGAGAACCTCTTGACGGCGGGCCCAGGATTGTTCCTGACCAGCTTCTGGACATCAACGGAGCTGCAATGAACCCATATGCCAGGTTGCCTCCAAAGGATTTCATCCAGACTGGCATCTCCACAATCGACGGAACAAACACCCTGGTTCGTGGACAGAAGCTGCCTATTTTCTCCGCTTCAGGTCTCCCACACAACGAAATTGCCCTGCAGATCGCAAGGCAGGCGGCTGTGCCTGGATCAGAAGCGGCTTTCGCAGTAGTTTTCGCAGCAATGGGTATTACCAATGAAGAAGCCCAGTACTTCATGAGCGACTTCGAAAAGACCGGGGCTCTTGAAAGGGCTGTTGTGTTCCTGAACCTGGCAGATGACCCTGCTGTCGAACGTATCGTCACTCCGCGTATGGCTCTGACTGCAGCTGAATATCTAGCATATGAACACGGCATGCACGTTCTTGTCATTCTGACTGATATTACCAACTATGCAGAAGCTCTCCGTCAGATGGGCGCTGCCCGTAACGAAATCCCTGGCCGCCGTGGATATCCAGGTTACATGTACACTGACCTTGCAACTCTTTACGAGCGTGCAGGTATTGTCAAAGGCGCAAAGGGATCAGTTACTCAGATTCCGATTCTTTCTATGCCTGGTGACGATATTACCCACCCGATTCCTGACCTGTCCGGATATATTACTGAAGGCCAGATTGTGGTTTCAAGAGAACTGCATAGAAAAGGTATCTATCCGCCAATCAATGTGCTGCCATCCCTGTCAAGGCTGATGAACTCCGGTATCGGAGCAGGCAAGACAAGGGAAGACCACAAGGCCGTTTCTGACCAGATGTATGCAGGTTATGCAGAAGGGCGTGACCTGAGAGGTCTCGTGGCTATCGTCGGTAAAGAAGCTCTGTCTGATAGAGATGTTAAATTCCTTGAGTTTGCCGACCTCTTCGAACAGAATTTCGTTACACAGGGCAGAAACGAAAACAGGACAATTGCAGAGACTCTGGACGTCGGATGGAAGATTCTTGCGCACCTACCTGAAAACCAGCTGGGTAGGATTGACAACAAGTACATCCAGAAATACCATCCTGCACACAAAAAGGGTCAGTGATTGTCATGGCTCAAGACGTAAAACCAACTCGGTCGGAGCTAATTGAGCTCAAGAAGAAAATCAAGCTCTCTGAAAGTGGGCACAAGCTCCTTAAGATGAAGAGAGATGGTCTTATTCTTGAGTTCTTTAAGATTCTTAACGAGGCAAGGAACGTCAGGACAGAGCTGGATGCCGCTTATGAAAACGGTGTGGGAAAAATAAATCTCGCCTGTGCTGTTAACGGAATGGTTGCTGTTAGGTCAACTGCTTTTACAGCAAAACAATCCCCCGAAATCCAGCTTTCAGGGCATAACATCATGGGTGTTGTGGTGCCAAAGATCAGCTCTACTGGAGTTCGCAAATCCCTCTATGAGAGGGGTTACGGTATCATCGGTACAAACTCGTATATCGATGAGACTGCAGAAGCCTATGAGGATCTGGTAGAGAAGATTATTACCGCTGCAGAACTGGAAACAACAATGAAAAGGCTTCTTAATGAAATTGAGAAGACCAAGAGGCGTGTAAACGCTCTCGAATTCAAAGTTATTCCCGATCTCATTGCAACCATGAAGTACATTCGTTTTACCCTTGAGGAGATGGAAAGGGAGGGTACTTCCCGGCTGAAGAGAGTCAAGGAGAGAATGAAAAATCAAGCTTGATTCAAAATGGCAGGATGCGACGATCAATCAAATATGATTGAAAGAGCGGTACTTAAACTGGGTGAACCCGAAAACCAGGCTCGTCTGCTGCAGGCAGCCTGGCTGATCTCCCTTCTAATGATGGTTTTCGGGTTCATTATTATCTTAAAAACGATCTTTCCAAATTTTACCGTAACCTGAACTTCAGGGCGGTTATTTTTTCTGAATTCGGCACAACATATTATTTTTTTAGGATTATTATTTCTCTTTCTCTGGTCTGCTTATTATTAGAAAGCTATTTTAACGACGAATATCAATCCTAATTTCCTTATGCAAAACGAAGCCAGACTTCTTCATGTGACCGGCACAGTGCAGGGTGTCGGCTTTCGCCCCTTCATATATCAGCTTGCAAAATTCCACAGGCTTTCAGGGCACGTGAAAAATCTTGGAAACCATGTGGAGATCCTTATCGAGGGAAAAAAGGCAAACCTTGAAAGTTTCCTTAATGACCTTCCTGAAAAAAAACCTCCACTTGCCAGGATTACGAATATAGAAATAAATACTGTCTCTTTTTCTGGCTGTCCGGAGTTCGTTATCATTCAGAGTGAACCCGGAACGTTTGAAAATTCCATAATTCCTCCTGATACGGCTATCTGTGAGGAATGCAAGCTGGAAATCTTTGATCCTTCTTCCAGGTACTATCATTATCCTTTTGCCGTCTGTACAAACTGCGGCCCTCGCTATACAACAGTTCGTGCCCTTCCCTATGACCGGGAAAATACTACAATGGCAGATTTTCCTCTTTGCAGGGAATGTGAAGTAGAATATACTGATCCTCTCAACCGGAGGCATCATGCCCAGCCTGTCTGTTGTCCGAAATGCGGGCCGGAAATCTGGCTTTCGGATTCTCAGGGAAAAGTGCTCGCAAAGAGTTATGAAGCAATTGCAAAAGCTTCTGACCTTCTCCAGCAGGGCTTAATTCTTTCTGTCAAGGGGTTCGGAGGTTTTCATATCGTCTGCAATGCCCGAAAGGAAGAGCCCGTGCAGGAGCTTAGAAGGAGACTTGGGCGTTCGGAGCAGCCTTTCGCGGTAATGGCAAAAGATCCAACGGTTGTCGAGTCCTTTGCAGAACCTGGAGATGCAGGTCGGAAATGCCTCATATCTTTCCGCCGCCCTATAACCGTGCTTCCCAAATCAAAGGAGTTCAAACTGGCAGAATCAGTTTCTCCGAACCTGCATAACATTGGGGTCATGCTTCCCTATACAGGCACACAGAACCTGCTTTTTGACCTCATGCCGGATTCTGTATACGTTATGACTTCGGCAAACCTTCCCGGAAGGCCCATGGTTGTTGAAAATGAAGAAGCACTTGAAAAACTCAAAGGGATTGTGGATTTTCACCTGTTGCATAACAGGGTTATTGCAAACAGGAACGATGATACGGTTATCCGGGTTGTGAACGGAAAGAAGGCTTTTATCCGGCGTTCCAGAGGGTTTGTTCCTGAACCTTTGGAGTTGCCTTTCGAAGTTGGAGCTTCTGCGGGAGTAGGAGCTGAAATGAACTCGACAGTAACCCTTGCAAAAGGAAAATTGGCTTACATCTCCCAGTATATCGGAAATACCAGCTATGTGGAAACCTTCAGGTATCATTCTGAGGTTTTCCAGCACCTGGCCCGGCTTACGGGTATAGACCCTCTCAACTGGGGCTGTGACCTTCACCCTGCTTTTAGTACAACCCGTCTTGCAATGAGCAGGGGTGGTAAAAAAACACTTCAGGTCCAGCACCACTACGCCCATATCCTTGCCCTCATGGCGGACAATTCTCTGCCAGAAGACTCCCGGGTCCTGGGAATTGCCCTTGATGGAGCCGGGTACGGCAGGGATGGCACAGTCTGGGGAGGGGAATTTTTGGGGTCATCGTATTTCGGATATGAACGTCTGGGAAATCTGCTGTCTCAGCCTATGCCCGGGGGAGACCTCGCAGTAAAAAATCCTTCCCGCATGGTTCTTGGTATGCTTTCAGGGAGGCTTGGAGAAGCAGAACTGGAAAAACTTCCTCTTTACTTTCCCAGAGGCAGGCAGGAATTTTCTACAGTTATGCAGCAGCTTCAAAGAAATATCAATGTTACTATGAGCAGCAGCGCAGGGAGAGTGCTGGATGCGGCTGCAGCGCTTTTGGGCATATGCAGAATGAGGACTTATGAGGGAGAGCCGGCAATGAGGCTTGAGTCTGCAGCAAAGAAAAGTGTTCACAGGCCCGACCTCCCTCTGGTTTTCAGAAAAGGGGGAGAATCCGGAGCCCATATACTTGATACGACTGAGCTCCTGCTGGGGGTTTATGAACTCTCCGGGGGAATGTATTCCCCTGCTGATCTTGCGTTTGCCGTTGAAGAGAACCTTGCAGAAGGAATCTCGGAAATTGCCATCTCCCTCGCTGCGAAAAATGGGTTTGAAAAGGTCGGTCTGAGTGGAGGGGTTGCCTACAACGACCATATCACCTCATGCATTGCAGGAATTGTGAAGGAAGAAGGCTTTGAATTTCTCACACACCGCCATGTTCCGTGCGGAGACGGTTGCATTTCCTTTGGGCAGGCTCTAGCAGCCGGGCTTAGAACAGATTCCAAAGGAACTCAATGATGTCAGAAGCACTTAATTCCGCCGACAGGAAATTTTCTTTTGCCCTTATGATGATTCCTATCTGGAGTTTACTAATTCAACATACTGAAATTTGATCCGAAAAACAGAAATACAAAATTAAATAAATGATCCATGCTTACATAGGAGTGGGAGCATAAATGGGGCTAGGTAGTATACGGATTAGAGTGGTAACCAGCAGGGATGAAATCCTTAACCTGGAACACGGGGAGAATGCAGTGCATCTTGCTTTTAGGCCCTCGGACAGGGATCTCTTCAGTCTGGTCAAGACCTGTCCTGGAATTGAAATTCTTCAGCTTCCCGCATCTTCCTATGATGGACTTTCTAAATTTATTAAAATGTACCTTGAATCTTCAGGAATTCACCTGGTAAAGGGGGATGTCAGCGGGCACTGGCATGACCTTAATAATTATTTTGTAATACCTTCTTATGTGCTTGAAAAGATAAAGGAACTGGAGGTTCAGGGGAGAACTGAAGAAGAAATAATCGGGGAGATAACAAGTCTCAGGAAAATCAGCCCTGATATGGTTCTTCACCTGCTTCATAGTTCTTTTCTTACTACATGCCCCGAAAGGCCTGGACTAAACAAAATTTAATCGATTTTAAACAAATGTTATATAAAGAAAGTCTTTTTGTTAAGGAAGTCTTTTTGTTAAGGAACTATTTTTATTTCGGGCTTACAGGCGTTTCCACCATTTCTTTGAGGCTTTCTGTTCTTCTATCTGTCTTAATCCTTCAGCTTCAAATTTCTGCTGCATTCTGTACTTCCTGTTTTCGTCATTGAGCCTGGAAACTTCTTCTTCTTTGCTTACAAGTGTTCCTTTGATCTGTTTTATTAACTCGTCTTTTTCCCTGAGCTGCCCTGCCAGTTTTTCTTCTCCTTCATATCCTGAAAGTTGTTTTTCAAGCTTTTTGACTTTCTCGTTGCTTGCGGCAAGCATGGCTTCTAATGTGTTTATCGTTCTCTCTTTTCCGGTGAGTTTCTCTTCAATACTCTTTACTTCCCCACTCTTTGCAATAACCTCTTCGGCAAGAATCTTAAGGTCCTTATCCTTTACTGAGATGCTTTCTTCAAGTTTTTCCATGGTCCTTTCTTTTTCCAGGAATTTTTCATGAAGTGCTCTTATTTCCTCAGCTTTTACTTTGAGTGCTCTATCAAGGTTATTTCTTTCATTTTCTTTTTCACTCAGTTCTGACTCAAGTTTTCCTATTTCCGTATCCTTATCGGCAAGTTTTTCAAGGAATTCCTGAAGCTTTGAGTCCTTTTCCTGAATCCCCGTTTCAAAAACACTTATAGCCTCTTCTTTTTCGTTCAGTTTGAGTTTAAGTCCTTCAATAATGCTGCTGTTTTGAGTAATCCGGCCTTCGAGTCCTTTTATTGCTTCATCTCTTTGAATAAGCTGATTCTCCAGATTCTTTACAGCTCCATCTTTTTTAGCAATGTTGTCCTCAAGGTTTTTTATTTGTTCGTTCTTTTCAACGATCCCCTTCTCAAGTTCCCCCAGTTTACCTTCCTTTTCGAAGACAAGCTTTTCAAGTTCTTTGAGTTCTACTGTTTTGCCTGTGAACTGTGCATCAAACTCTTTTATTCTCTGCAGGCTTTCTTCAAGTTTTATTTCCAGGCTTTTTAACTCGGTATCTCTGTTTGAGAGCTGGGGGTAAAGAGAAGTTATCTCGGCTTTTTCTTTACTTTCCTCCATTGATGGAGTAAAAGAAATATCTTTTTCAGGACGATCTTTTTTGGACTCAGAGGTTTGAAGTTCTTTTTTTTCCGAAAGAAGGCAGAGCTGTCCTCTTGTGTTTTCACAGATTTCAGCCCAGGCAAGAATTGATGCTATTGGCGTCATCCTCTTAAATACGCTATCTCCGATCTTGCAGCCGTAGACTTTACTGGCAATATAACCTTCCATAGTATTCAGATCAAGGTTCGGATCTCCCAGCCTGGAGTTTGTTGCATTTCCTTTCTTCGCCTGCCCCCCATTTTCCTGCAAAAAATTAATGGCTTCGGAAAATATTTCCCAGGGGAGAAATGGCTGATTTTTCAGGTTATCAACGTAGATTCCGTCTTCTTCAGCTCGGGCTTCGAAGAACTGCTTCCCGCTCATAAGTGGAATCTTTACCGGATTTCCTTTTTTATCAAACTTATTTTTTATTTTTGCAACAACAGGGTCTTCCATGCATGGGCCTCTCAACAGTCTTAGTTTCTGGGATATAATAAGTATAACATTTAATAAAAGTTATGTTATTTCCTATTAATTTTATAGAGCAGAGAGTCAGTGATTTGCAAACATCAGATTTATTCTCCGTCACGCCAGGTTATTATCTGTAAGGAATTTTTAGTTTGGAGGGCAGTATGCACTGCCGAAAACTCTGGAGCATAATAAAAGGTCCTCGAATGCCTACTAAAAGGTTCTCAAATTGAAAAATATGACTTAAAACAGCAGGCTGAAGCCCGAATATCCGTTCTCCTCTCGATACTTATATATACTTTGTAACTATGAGGAAGGTCAGTTACTAAATATAAATCTGAAATTTATATTTATAGTTCTATTTGGAATTCAATATCAGACCGAAAATCAACACCACGCTGGAAAATCAACGTCGTTGATATTGTAAATGGGGCTATTAATTCATCAAAGCTTGAAGGTTTTATAGAGAGATACTTCAAAAATTAACCTGTTTATTTTTCAGGGGCTCTTTGTTTTTTAAATGGCTGTTCATTATATTGGATATATATAATTTTTAATATATACAGTGCTTTTTTTATCAGGACCGTCTTTTTATTAAAGTTATGAGTTTTTACGATGACGGTTATTATATCTATTTTTGAAACAATATTTAATTGCTTTCTGTTGGAAGAAGGAAAAGATCCGGATCTTTACCCTGTACAGCTTCAGATGCAATATGGAGTATCAATAATTGTGGAATATTATTCGTTGTGGAATATTACCCAAATTTGACAGATCCTACTAACTAATACAGTCTTTCCTCTCTACAAACGTATTGTGGCGGCACAATGCTGTTTGAATAATGACAAATATCACTATCCAAAAACACACGATCTAACTTTGAATTGTAAGAGGAAAACAGAATCCTGAAGTCCATTAATACATTATAATATGTATTATTCTGTCAAATTCGGGATATTAATGAGCAAATCGAACCAGAGGTATAAAAATGGATGATCTACCAGAAGAAGTACAGGAATTAATTGAAGAACTGGATGAGGCAGCAGAAGATGAGGACGAAGATACAATCAAAGAGCTGACCCAGAAGCTTCTGGAGACCGGGGCTGATGTGGAAGCAATTACCCTCAAAAAACTTTCTCTCCTGGTAATGGAAGGCGAGGAGGAAATGACCCGGGGCTGGACAGAGGTGGCAATTCAGATCGGCATAGACCCTTTCAAGACTCTTATAGAGGGTCTAGCAGCAGGTATGAGTCTGATTGGGAAAAAATATGAACAGGGAGAAGCTTTTGTGCCCCAGCTTCTTATCGCTTCGGCTGCAATGTACGGCGGGATGGACCTTCTTGCTCCCTATATGAAGCAGGATGAAAACAGCAATTCAAAGCCAGTAACAGTCGTCATAGGAACGGTTGAAGGTGATGTCCATGACATCGGGAAGAGCCTTGTAAAGACCCTCCTCAGTGCAAACGGTTTCAACTGCGTGGACCTTGGAAACGACGTGCCTGCCTCCAGGTTCATTGAAGCTGCCAGGGAGAATAAGGCAACAGCAGTTTCCATGAGCACTCTGATGACCACAACCATGGCCGAAATGCCAAAAGTACTCCAGCTACTTGAAAATGAAGGCATCAGGGACAAACTACTGGTGATGGTGGGCGGCGCTCCGATCACAGCCGGGTATGCAGCCCAGATAGGGGCAAATGTCTCTCCTCACGATGCAGCAAGTGCAGCCAGCTGGCTGAAAGAATCAATTGTTAATTTCCCATCTGAAAGTGTGAGATGGGATTGAACTTTAAACAGGTGTTTGAGAATTGACCTGAGAGTTAAAAACGCATAAACGGAGTAAAAAAAGGAGAAAAAACATGGTATCTGAGATGACCTCAAAAGAAAGGGTCCTTGCAATGCTCGACAGAAAACCTGTTGACAGGGTCCCGGTGATGACTGGTTCTGCTATGGTCAAGGAATATATAGAGAAGAGCGTGAGTTCCTGGCCGGACTATCACTGCGATGCAGAGATGATGGTCAATACTGTAAGCCTGATGCATACTGACGCCGGGCTTGATAATATTGTGCTACCTTTTGGTATGTTCATAGAATCCGCAGCTCTTGGCCTTGAAGTGAAGATGGGAAGGGTTGATATTCAGCCTTCGGTAAGGAGCTTTTTCAGCAAGCCTGAAGAGGTAAAATATGACAATTTCCTTGAAAATAAATATGTAAAAACCACACTTGACGCCATCAAACTCTCAAAGGAAAAATATCCTGATGCAGCAATTACTGCTTTCCTCGTTGCTCCCATAACTCTTACAGGAGACCTCATGGGTGCAGAGAACCTTTCCATGCTCAGCATCAAGTGCCTCCAGAAAGAAAAACAAATGCAAAAAATGCAGGACTGGCTTTCGATAGCCCTGGAGATTAACAGGATCTATGCCGAGGCCTGTGTCGAAGCCGGAGCTGACGTACTATACTATTCGGATGCATCGGCATCTCCTAACCTGGTAATGCCTGAGTTCTACTACCAGGTAGCCGTCCCTGCTGAAAAAGAGATCGGTGACTTTGTGCACCACCTTGGATGCCCCTGGGAACTTCACATCTGCGGAGATACTGTCCCGATCATTGAAGGGATGGCTTCCACAGGCGCAGAATGCCTCAGTGTGGAACAGGCTGTTAATATGAAGGAAGCAACCAAGATCGCCGGGGATGTGCCTGTTGTCGGGAATGTGACTCCTCTCCTGATGGTCGAGGGCACGGAAGAGCAGATTATTGACGAAACAAGAAAAGGGCTTGACAGCGGAGCAAAAGCCAGCATGCTCGGATGCGGAACCCCACCCCTGAGTACTTCAGACAGGCTCAGAACCTGGGTTAAAGCTGCAGCTGACTGGTCTGCAGACAATCTTTGATAGTACATTGAAAGAAGTACGAATTAACCTGTTTGAAGAAGAAAGCTGTCTCAGGAAGAGATCTATCTCAAGAATAATGGATTTTTTAGTATCTTCCTGAGGTCCGAAACTGAGGTATATGTTTCAGGCCAATCTTTTTTAAGATGCCTGATTCAAGTACCTTATTTACTCTTGTATTATCTGTGTTCTAAATTATTATCATTGAGAGCGATGGCTATGGAAATTGATCAAAATAAAATAAGCAAAGTAATGAAATATCGCTGGGTGGTGTTTATTATTCTCGCCCTTGCATATTTCTTTGTGTATTTCCACCGCGTGTCTACCGCAATAGTTGCGACTGACATTATGAATTCTTTTGGAGTGGGGGCTGCATCTATAGGGCTGCTCGGTTCAGCCTACTTCTATGCTTACACGGCAATGCAACTTCCAAGTGGGATTTTAAGTGACAGTTGGGGTGTAAAAAAGACTGCCTGGGTCTTCACACTGCTCGCCGCAGTTGGAGCTGTTCTTACCGGAGTTGCTACCAACTTCACTATGGTCCTTATCGGAAGGGTTCTCATAGGAATCGGAGTGGCAATGGTCTACATTCCTGTAATGAAGGTGCTTGCCATCTGGTTTAAAAAGAATGAGTTTGCTTCAATGTCCGGAGTCCTGCTCGCAATTGGAAACATAGGAGCCCTGAGCGCCGCCGGTCCCCTTGCTATAATAGCAGCATTCTTTGGAGATTGGCAGAAAGTCTTCCTGATGCTGGGTGTATTTTCAGGGCTGCTCGCATTAGCTATCTTTTTGCTGGTTAAGGACAAACCCGAAGATATGGGCTGTCCGACTATTGCAGAAATCGAAGCCTACGAAAAGGGTGAAAAATACATTCCCCCGAAAGCCGTTGCAAAGATTCCGATGGGAGAAGCCCTCAAGCAGACTTTCAGCTCCGGAATGAAGTTCTGGCCTCTGTCCATCTGGTTCTTCTTCATGTACGGAAGCCTGATGGTCTATCAGGGATTATGGGGAGGTCCCTTTTTCAGGGATGTTCTCGGCTGGGACAAGGGAACCTATGCAGGTGTCCTTTCCTTCATAGCAATAGGTATGATTTTCGGCTGTCCGATTGCAGGTTACCTCTCTGACAAAGTGCTCAAGTCCAGAAAGAAAGTCCTTATTGCAGGCACTGCAGTATATATAGTGCTCTGGGGAATCATCTGGTCCCAGGCAGGAAACATTACCAGTACTGCCGCATACACCCTCATCCACTTCCTCTTCGGGTTCTTCGGGGGTTTCTTCGTCGTATCCTATGCCCAGATAAAAGAATGGTTCCCTCCATCGATCATGGGGACTGCAACAGGTGCGTATAATATCTTTCCCTTCCTTGGCGGAGCCATTTTCATGACAATAACCGGGAAGATGATGGATGTCTCTGATGGAGCTGTTGCTTCCGTAGCCCAGTACAAATCCGTCTGGCTCCTCATGTTCGCATGCATGATATTTTCCTTCCTATGCCTTCTGGTTTCCAAGGAAAAAGGTGCAGAAAAGGCTACAGCTCCTGTAAAAGTTACAGAAGCCGGAGATTCGCCGGTTGGATCTCATAGATGAGGTATAGATAAACAAGGAATCGAGAAAAAGGAATCGAGAAAAAGGAATCGAGAAAAAGGAATCGAGAAAAAAGGAAGGTATCAGAGACAGGGCTGGCCTGTAAACAATAGTTAATTATGTGTTCAGGCTAGCCAGTTGGGGAGTGGGATTGATGTTATTCTCATAACCTTATTCCTCAACCTTTTAATAAAGAAATTCAAAAGTTTGCCCCATGGTTGAGATTAAACTTCAGAAGTGTAAAACCTCCAGAGTAAAAAACACGCAAATTTTCCAGAAGATAGAGAAAGAGTTTCCAGTGCATCCAAAACCACTCAGTCTTCCCGAAAATACCCGTATTCATTCAGAAATCAAGGTAAATGGTTCTTCGCGCATTTTGCGGGAGCAGTTAGTTTCCAAAAATGTGCATAGGCTTTTAGAAAAGCAGAGTGGTTTCAGACACTGAAATGTGTCCAGTAAGTTTGCAGTAAAAACCTGCAAAAAGGCGAAGAGCTTCATTTACATACTTCCTGGCAGGAGCCGGTCAGGTTGTACAGTGTTTCACGCTGATGGCAGTATACTTCTTGCTTCTCCGAGATATACTGTCATCATATATCCCCCAAGTAGGCCGTAAGACCTGCAGTACTCTCTCTGCGCAGGCACAGATTTCCCATTTTAATGTGCTTGCGCAGGCTTATTTATCTGCAAAATCTTCATTTCTGAGGTTTTCATGGCTGATCTCCTGAAATATTTGGTAAAATATTCGGAGAATAAGGGACACGGGATAATCGTTTAACCCGAATTTGACATGATAATACATTTCATAATGTATTAATGGGTTTCATGATTCTGTTTTCGTCTTACAATTCAAAGTTACATCGTGTTTTTTTGACTGTTTGCCTTTTCCTTTTTTATCAACATTATGCCGATACAATGCGTTTTATGTGGGGAAATAATGTATTAGTTAGTGGGGTCTGTCTAATTGGGGTTTAATAACCTTTTGATACTTTAAAAATAATAACTTTTTAATATCAAGATCCCTATATTAGGTTGTTTATAAATTTCAATTAATATTCCTTATTCTCTTCTGTTAATATTCGATAGCGTTGTTCCTTTCAGGCTGTCGTTTTGCCCTGAAGGTGGTTATAAGTTCCTGGTGATTGAGATTGGACCCATCATGCCTGATAAAAACAATCTTCTTATCTGAAAAAAGAAAAAACGTACTGGTTCTTCTGTTGAAAGAAGGACCCAAGAACATCGATGAAATAAAAGAGGCTCTTGATGTCAATTCAAGTGCTCTTATGCCCCAGATTAAGAAACTTCTTAAATGGGATCTCGTAACCTATGATCCCATTGAAGACATGTATAAGTTGTCTGATATGGGGGTTCTTATTGTAGAAAAAATAGAGGAATTTCTGAATATTATCAACATTTATGCAGAAAACCATGAGTACTGGGAAACCCGTGACCTTAGTGAGATCCCGTATCATATGAGAAAGAGGATTGGAAACCTGAAGCATTGTGAGCTTCTGGAAGCAGACAGAGATTGTCTCTTTGAGTTCCATCCGAACGTTGTCGAAAATGTTCTTGCTTCAAAATATGTTATGATGGCAAGCTCCGCCTTTCAGCCTCAAACAGTCAGCATCTTTTCAAAGCTTCTCCAGAAGAACGCAAAGGTCTCTTTCGTACTTACGGAACAGGTTTTTGATAAGTTTTTCGACGATTTTCCGGATCAATTTAAATGTTTCCTCGGCCACGAAAATATGAATATTTCCATGCGCAGCGGACATATTGGCCCTCTTACTCTTGTTGTAACGAACACCTTTATGGCTCTCTGGCTCTTTGACAAGAATGGGCGGTTTGATGGGACTATGCTTATAAGTTCTGAGGAGAGCGCCCTCAAATGGGGAAGGGAACTTTTCACTTATTACTCCAGCATTTCAAATATGGTCTATATTGACCCAGATTCCGGGAAAATGGAGTTTACTGGTTATAATATCACAAAAGCCAATAAATTCTAATTTTTTCAATATTTTTTGTTTTTACCTGTAGATTTCTCTCTATTTACACTTCATACTTTCTAAGTTTCGATATTTTTCCCCGTGTTATGTAAGGATTGGTCGGTCTTTTCAATATGCTGAGGGACGCTCTTATCATATCTCTTTAATGAAGATATTCTAAACATTAAATAGAATTCTACAACGCAGGCTGTCTCAAAACTACATTTGATTCTACAATTCTGATAATATATTCTACTATTAGGTTAATCAATACCTGTATTTTAGACTAATTCCCTTTTTTAATTTAAAGCCATTGTTGTCCATTATCCAATTGTGAAAATGGGTTGAGTTTTGAGATAGCTTCAATGGAATAATTGTGAAATTTAGAGAGCTAATAAGCAGATCGAAAGAGTTCAGATCTGTAAGACTAATCATACAAGAGGTATTCAAACTGACAAGAAAGCATACTCTAGTGTCGCGTCAATCCTCAAAGATTTAGTGATTCTAAATAGTTGCAATCAATTTTATACGACCTTTTACTGTTGATGTGATACTAGGGGGATTACACAGATAGATGAGGAGGTATGTCCATAAGTATCGTTTTTTAGCTGTCTTTTTGGGACAACTGTAATCTATGGGATTAATAAAAGAAAGGAATTTCAAGTAACTTCTGAGCAAATAAATAAATTAAGGAGTGTATAAAATTCATTTTTCAAAAAATTACTATTATTATTAAAAATCTATTTTTTATATCATACTATATTTAGTTTCTAATAATTTTTAGAAAGATTTATATAAAATATTTACATAAGTTAAATCATATTATCTCCAGAAGATAATATAAAAAATATGTACTATATTAAATAGAGAATATTTATGACCCCCCTCGTAATTTGCCTGGTGGCGAATTTGCGGTTTGCAATTAATAGGTATATTTCTGATGCTCCGGGCTGACTTACCAGTTCAGGTAATAAAAATAGGGTTAGTTCGTAATTCCCCCTACTGCTGCGCAATAATAATGGGATTAAGATTTATCGCTTCAGAGGTCGAAGCTACCACACTCCTGCCAGAAAAGGCTTAGGGAGGATGGCTTTCTTGTCCACTAATCTAGAATAATATAGATCAGGTTGATTAAATATCGGAGGTGAGGTGAAAAGCAGTTTTGCATATATGAACTGTACAAAAACTGTATATTTTTTACAGTCTTGTTTTATTTAATTTTGAAGGGATAATTAATTTCAGTATTTCTCGACTGTTTATAGGATTGTGTTCTAACTAACTGGAATCTACTACAACTCACGAACTTTAAAAAATTATTTAGTATAATATAATTTTTGATGTCACCCCCTGTACATCAACGAGAACCAGATAATCAATTGAGGAGGAAAACTAATTTGGGAAAGTTTAGGGTAAGTGCCTGGGTCGTAGATCTGGTTTTTATGCACATTTTATTCATTGTGATCCTGTGTATAGTCTACTATTTCATCGTACCAGTAATAGTTCCGGGTTGATTGCAGAGTAAATGAATATCAGACTAAAGGTATCATCTTTAAATTCAAGGGAGAATTTTCCAATCAGAAAAATATGCAACAATTCTATCGTACATTTGTGAAGTTGAATGTGCCTTTTGAGCATGTTTTTCATACCTTGTTAAATTCTTAAATTTTCAGTAAATATGTGAAATTTACTTTTACCCCTACAATTTGAAGATGATGCGACTAAAGAGTTGTATATACTCAAAAAGGATATAAAATCGGATTCAAGGTGGTCTCAAGTGATAGAAGGAATGAAATCTCAGATAGGCGACAATGGCGCGAAAAAAAGGAAACAAGAGCCGACTAATGAGGATGACAGACCAAACGGAATGAAGGCAAAAGGTTACTATCTTGATGTGATCTTCATTCAGCTTTTGCTTCTGTTACTTCTTTATGGAGTAGCTAAATTTGTTGTGCCGATGCTTTCTTGAAGTTCTTCAATTTGACTGAAAAAGGTGCTGGTTTTCTTCGGTGAAGTTTTTCTATCTCTTCCCGAAGCAGTACCACTCTATTTTAAGTGGATTTTCCTTCCGAGAAAGGAGGGCGAAAGCTCCTATGCTTTAGCTTGGAGATGAACCCCGTTCACTTCCCCAACATTCTTTTCATCATCCGCTACCCATTATATTCTTCAAACCCTATTCTCGGTTCTGCAGTTCCTGTAGTTCTTCCTGACACTGTAGCTCTTCTGAACTACTGTACTAAATGGATAACTTTATTAAAGATTGTTCTATAGATAACAGACTAAAGTAAGATCCAGGGAAAACCGATACCTGTTCAGTTTTCTCCAGATACCCTTCTTTTATTTAAAAAAGAGTGTCCAATTGAATACAGAAAAATTCGGTTCTGAAAAATGCCAGGAGACTATAAGAGTTCGCTGAAGTTTTAGCTGGAAATTAACACATTTTAGGAATTATATATGTATAATCCGGATAGTTGAATATATCTGGATAGTTGAATATATATTCTCAGTTTAACCATAACTTTATAATAGTAAATAAGTGGAGGATTGGATCTATTGAGACCTTTAGCAAATGAGAGATCCAAAGAATGTATTCATAATATGCCGGTTTCAGCTGGAATTTATCAAGTTACATAACAAAATATTGAAAATGCCCTGACCTGCGACAAAACAAATATTGTTTTGATAATATTCTGATTTTTTGTTGATTTTGTTCCTCATGCTTTTCAGAATGTCTGAGTGACTATTTATTCATTTGCTAAATTAACATGTGCTACTCATATCGATTTATATTGTTGGTTTATAAAATATACAAAAATAAATGAAAGAATGTAAATACTAGTTCTCTCTAAATAAATCCTGTAATTATAGAAAAATATTTAATGAAGAATTTTTTACTATCAAATAAAAAAAATCAATAAATAGGGAGGACAAACTTTGAAAATAAGGGTTGTGAGTTCTAGAGAAGAAATCTTTACTTTAAATCCAAACGAAAGAATAGTTCATCTGGCTTTTAGGCCTTCGAACAAGGACATTTTTTCCCTGGTCGAGAACTGCCCGAAGATTGAGGTTATACAGTTACCGAAATCATACAGGCGCACGGTCTCAAAGTCCATAGAAATGTTCCTTGAAATGCAGCGTATCCAGCTCATAGAAGGAGATGTCTGGGGCCACAGAAAGGACATAAACGAATATTACCGTATTCCTACCTCTATAATTGAGGAGATAAAGGAACTGAAGATTGAAGGTAAATCCACTGAGGCTATTGAAGAAAAAGTCTCAAGGGAAAGCAAACTGAACCCTGAAATGGTTGCTTACATCCTCAGAAAGGATGTTAGTGCATGAGCCTCTGAAACATATTTTCAGGCTCTTCCCATTTTATTTTCTTCTAACTTCTATTGCTTCGTAATTTTTATTATTCTTTTATTGATGTTAATTTTTAAGTTTGATGTTTTACAGTTTTATTACTTTTCAAGTTTTGTTTCGTTTTTATTTTTATCACTCTTTATTTTTAATTACGTTTTTATTTTTGTGATTTTTGTACACTCGTATAAGGGTAATATGCGGCTTTAATTTTATAGCTACTTTTTTATAAAACAAACGTAAGCTGAGAGGGTAGTTTTTGTAACTTACGGCATTTTCCGGTTTGAATAGAATACCACCCTCCACTCCTGCGGCTTTCCGGCAATTTAACATGTAACAAAACCCCACAATTTTCGACAGCCACACGGCTTATATGGCTAATTGCATCCCAACTTTGACAGTTAAAAGTAATATAAGTGAAGACAGGAACAAATTCCCTGTCTGTCTTTTATCCCCGATAATTATATGGTCTTTCGGATCAAGGGGGAGCACAAATGTGAAAATCCTACCTTCTCCAACTTTTTTTTCAACCCGGATTTTGCCACCGTGCTTTGGCAGACCGGACTTTGATAACCCCATGCCAGGAAACAGTTGATGATATAAAACGGAAGAGATTTTTACATATTTAATAAGGGTTTGAATTGTTTGATTTTGTTTCTTTCTGGGTTTGACGGGATAGCTTTTGTTCTTAGAGGCTGTCTGAATATTCATTTTTCATTCGGGTAAAGTTACTATATTAGCCAGTCTTCTGCTCATTATATGGATCATAGCAGCATAAATGAAGGC